>CAZCXQ010000041.1:0-12929 GCA_964502655.1 uncultured Sphingorhabdus sp. | reverse complement strand
CGCGGTGAAGTACATCTTCGTATCAACGCTCATGCCCGTGGTGAACATGTGGTGCGCCCAAACGACGAAGCCAACGACACCGATTGCGACCATGGCATAGGCCATGCCGAGATAACCGAAGACGGGCTTGCGGCTGAAAGTCGCAACGATCTGGCTGATGATGCCAAAGCCTGGCAAGATCATGATGTACACTTCAGGGTGACCGAAGAACCAGAACAGATGCTGATACAATACAGGGTCACCGCCGGCAGCCGCATCAAAGAATGCGCCGCCAAAGTTACGGTCAACCAAAAGCATCGTGATGGCAGCAGCCAATACGGGCAATGCGAGCAACAGAAGGAATGCGGTCACAAGCACGGACCAGACAAACAGCGGCATTTTATGCAGCGTCATGCCGGGGGCACGCATGTTAAAGATGGTCGTGATGAAGTTGATCGCACCAAGGATCGATGCCGCACCTGCAAGGTGAAGCGAGAAGATCGCCATATCGACAGCCGGTCCAACGGAGCCGGAAGTCGAAAGCGGCGCGTAAACTGTCCAGCCTGTACCAGCGCCAAGGCCCGTACCACCGGGCACAAAACTGGAGCCAAGCAACATGATGAACGCAACAACCGTCAGCCAGAAGCTGACATTGTTCATACGTGGGAACGCCATGTCTGGCGCACCAATCATGAGCGGCACGAACCAGTTGCCGAAACCACCAATGATGGCTGGCATGACCATGAAGAATACCATGATCAGGCCGTGGGCGGTGATCAGCACGTTCCACATATGATAGGCTTCGTCCAAAGACGCTTCCTTGCCGGCCATCATGGATGCCCAGCCCTGAAGATACTGGATACCCGGCGCAGCAAGTTCAAGGCGCATAAGGCCCGAAATCGCGCCGCCGACGACCCCTGCGAAAATCGCAAAGATCAAATAGAGCGTGCCGATATCCTTGTGGTTGGTCGACATAAACCAGCGCGCGAAGAAGCCTGGCTTATGATCTGCGTCATGATGGTCATGCGCGTGGAGGTCTGTACCTGTTGCGGCAATCGTGGTCATCAGTCTGGCCTTTTACTTGGTTGGCGCTGCGGCTGGCGCAGCGGCTGTGTCAGTGGTTGGTGCAGGTGCCGCAGCAGCTGCAGGTGCAGCGGCGGCTGGCGCAGGCTTTTCAGCGCCGGGCATTGTGCCGCCTTGCGCCTTAACCCAAGCCGCAAACTTTTCTGGCGGCAGGGCTTCTACAACGATGGGCATGAACGCATGCCGTGCACCGCAAAGCTCCGAACATTGTCCGAAATAGACGCCTGGCTTCGTGATCGTCAGCGACTTTTCATTCAAGCGGCCGGGGACGGCATCAAGCTTGAACCACAGCGATGGTACGGCAAAAGCGTGGATGACGTCTGCGGCGGTTGTCTGGATGCGGAGCGGAACGCCCGCTGGCACAACCATACGGTTGTCGGCAGCCATCAACTTGGGGCCGTCATTTTCAGTACGGAAGCGCTCGCCCTTGGCAACGTCGCCTTCCTCTTTGAGCATGTTGGACACAACTTCAAAGCCGCCATGGTCAGGATAGGTGTAACCCCAATACCACTGATAGCCAGTTGCCTTAATAGTCACTGCGTCTGCCGGTGCTGGCTTGAACTGCTTGGCAAGCAAGTCGAGCGATGGGTAAGCGATGCCGAGAAGGATGAGGACGGGAACCAACGTCCAAACAACCTCAATAAAGGTATTGTGCGTCGTCTTTGAAGGGACAGGGTTTACGCGGCGGTTGAACCGGACGATGACCCACAGCAGCAAACCAAGAACGAACAACGAAATGATCGTGATGATTGGCAGCAAAACGGTATTGTTAATCCATTTTGCATATTGGCCGTTGTCGCTGAATTGTTCCTGAAAATCGACTTCCTTCGCCTTCGGCATGCCAACATTGTTGGCATAGTCAGGACGCATTGGCGTGTAGCCTGGAAGCGAACCATCCATCGATTTCGGCGCAGCGGCCGCGGCTGGCGCTGCGGCTTCAGCGGCAGCAGGTGCTGCGGCGGGCGTTGCTACAACCGGTGCAGCCACTTCTTTCGTGACTGGCGCAGGCGCGGGATTCGCAGGTTGCGCCAATGCCAATGACGGCATTGCCATGGCAGCCATTACAACCAGAAATTTCTTCAACATAATCATCAATTTAGCCCCGTATTCTTGGTGCGACGCAGAAATATTGCGTAGGCCTAACCCCCCGTTAGAGGGTCGGACTCGCGCGACCTATAGGCGCGCTTATCTGAACCCTCAAGCGGTCGATTAATGATTTTTAGCATTTAATTGCTCCACTCTTCTACCTATTTGCGTTGCAATCCGCTAAACGGAAGATGCAAAACACAACATTCGCCAGCTAGGAAAAATCTCCCCATCATGACCGAAGATGAAATATTATCTGAATTCCGTAGCGTCGACGCGCTGCTCGAAGGACATTTCCTGCTGTCGTCCGGCCGCCACAGCGCTTATTATCTTCAGTGCGCACGCCTGCTGATGAACCCTGAACGTGCGGGGCGCATTGCCTTGGCACTAACCCAAAAAATGCCGCGCGAGCTGCGAAACGAGATCCAAGCCGTCATTTCCCCGGCCATGGGTGGCCTGATCATCGGCCATGAAATGGGTCGTGCGCTTGGGGTTGATGCAATGTTCGTGGAACGCCCCGATGGTGTCTTTGGTCTGCGCCGCGGCTTTACAATCACGCCCGGCACCAAAGTCCTTATGATGGAAGATGTCGTAACGACTGGCCTTTCATCGCGTGAGGCTATTGCGGCGATCGAAGCCGCCGGCGGGCATGTCATCGCCGCTGGTGCAGTGGTGGACCGTTCCGCAGGCACCGTCGACCTCGGCGTTCCCTTCTACCCGCTGATTCAGCTGAACTTTCCAACCTATGCACCAGATGAATTGCCGCCCGAATTGGCGGCAACCGAGGCGGTAAAGCCCGGTAGCCGGAAGCTATGAAGATAGAGCATTCGTCTCGTCTGCGCCTTGGCGTCAATATCGACCATGTTGCGACGATCCGAAATGCGCGTGGCGGCATGCATCCCGATCCGATGCGCGCCGCCCATATGGTTGAGGCAGCGGGCGGCGATGGCATCACCGTCCATTTGCGCGAAGATCGCCGGCATATTCGCGACGCTGACCTCGACGCGATTATGCGGGAAATCCGCTTGCCCATTAACTTGGAAATGGCGGCAACCGACGAAATGCTGGAAATCGCGCTGCGGCATAAACCGCATGCCGCATGCATCGTCCCCGAACGGCGCGAAGAGCGTACGACCGAGGGTGGGCTGGATGCCGCTGGGCAGCACAACCATCTCGCGCCCATCGTCACGCGGCTGACGGACGCGGGCATTCGCGTAAGTTTGTTCATTGAACCCGACGCCCGCCAGATTGAAGCGGCCATCCGCCTGAAAGCCCCAGTCGTTGAATTTCACACCGGCAAATATGCGCATGCAGACGGCGAAGAACGCGAAATAGAGCTTCGCCGTATTGCGGACGCGGCCGCGCTTGCGGCTAAAAATGGCATCGAACCACATGCTGGCCATGGCCTGACATTTGAAAATGTCCAACCCATCGCCGCCATTCCCCAGATTGCGGAGTTGAATATCGGACACTATCTGATTGGTGAGGCAATCTTCATCGGCTTGGAGGAAAGCGTTCGGAAGATGCGCACGTTAATGGACCTTGCGCGGTGATAATCGGGCTTGGTTCCGACCTATGTAATATTGAGCGCATCGCACATTCGCTCGAGCGCTTTGGCGAACGGTTTGAAAAGCGCGTCTTTACCGACATCGAACGCGCCAAGGCTGGCAAGCGGCCATTCACGCGGGCGGGCACATATGCCAAACGCTTTGCAGCCAAAGAGGCTTTTTCCAAAGCTGTTGGAACCGGATTCAAACATGGCGTGTTCATGAAAGACATCGGCGTCGTCAACGCACCGTCCGGCGCGCCAACGCTGGCGCTGACGGGCGGCGCAAAAGCGCGGCTCGACGCAATGATTCCTTCGGGCTATGAAGCCCATATTCATCTGACACTGACTGATGACCACCCATGGGCGCAGGCATTTGTCATTATCGAAGCGTTACCATCGCAAAAGGCATGACCAGTTTGACCACCGACAATATCGACCCGACCGTCCCGTCCACTCCAGCCCCTGAAAAACGCGGCTTGGCCTCTGCTGCTTGGGCGGAAATCAAAGGGATGTTCTGGCTGCTGATAGCAGTTCTTGCGTTTCACAGCTTCATTGCAAAGCCCTTTTATATCCCGTCGATATCAATGATGCCGACATTGCTGGTGGGTGACCGGTTATTCGTAAGTAAATATCCTTATGGCTGGAGCCATGTGTCGCCCACCATTCCCAATCCGGTTGCGATATTTCACTGGCTGGTGCTGCGCGAGGAAGTGGAGGCGCTGGCCGTCCCGCTTCCGGAAAGCGAGACGCGAGTCTGGGGAAAAATGCCCGCCCGTGGTGATATTGTCATTTTGACGCCGAAGGGCAAATATCAGGACTGGATCAAACGCGTCATTGGCCTGCCCGGTGACACGATTTCGCTACGCGAAGGTCAGATTTTCCTGAACGGAAAGCCCGTGAGGCAAGATACCCAGCCCAATCTGGTTTTGCCTGTCGATGCCAATAATCCATGCAATGATTATGATTTCCCGGGCGCGCTGACGCGCGGCGATGACGGGGTCATGACATGTCATTTGCCCATCATTCGCGAAACGCTGCCCAATGGCGTGCAATATGACACCATCGATGCCCGCAGGCGCGAGACCGATGATATGGAGCCTGTAAAAATACCCGCAGGCCATGTGTTCTTAATGGGCGACAACCGGGACAATAGCTCGGACAGCCGCGTTCCAGAGGCACTGGGTGGCCTTGGCGGGCCGGTATCATGGGATCGCATAGGCGGCCGCGCGGAAATCATTACCTTCTCTGTCGATGGCAGCACTGGCCTGAACCCGGCGACGTGGATTTCATCGTTGCGCGGTGACCGCGCGGGCACCAGTTTACGTCCCAAAAAGGTCCGTTCAAGTGAATGATATCGCGAAAGACACCCCTGCCGCAAAACCCGCCAAGGCGCGGCGCACCCGCAGAAAGCCTGTGGTGCAGGAAGACACATTCCGCGAAGAAGTAGGCCCGACCGAACTTTACGACCCCATAATCCGCACCGAGATTAAACGGGCGGCGGTCTGGATTGGCTTGACCGCATTTGTCGTCGGGCTTGTCTGGCTGGCGCAGCCACTATTGCTCATCATGGGCGGCCTTGTCCTTGCGGCGATGTTTGATGGCGGTGCGCGCTTACTGGGCCGGGTACTGCCCATCCCGCGCGGTATCCGCCTGACCATCGTCGTCCTTGCCGTATTTGGTTTCATGTATTGGACGTTTGTATTTACCGGATCAGAGCTTGCCGCGCAGGCGGCCAGTCTTCAGGCTATTGTCGAAACGCAGATTGAAACCATCGGCAACCGCATCGCTGCTGCCGGATTCAACATATCGGTAGAAGATGTCAAAGGCTTCGGTACGCAGATTTTGAATTCCGTCGGCCGCGTAACTGCCGCCGTCTCTTCGGTGGTTGGCACCGTGACCAACATGGCGATGATGCTCGTGCTTGCCATATTCATCGCCGCCGAACCGCGCATGTATGAACGCGGCGTTGCATGGATGTTACCGCTGGCGGAGCGCGAGCATTTCTACGTCACCGCCGCCAAAATGGGCAGCGTGTTGCGCCGCCTGATGGCGGGCCGGTTGCTCGGTATGGCCGTGGAAGGTTTTGGCACATGGATATTGCTCAGCCTCGGCGGCGTACCCATGGCGGCGCTTTTGGGTGTACTCACGGGACTGTTGGCGTTTTTGCCCAATATCGGCGCTATCGTATCGGGTGCACTCATCATCCTCGTCGGATTCTCGGCGGGTGTTGATGTGGGTCTTTATGCCATCTTTGTATATTTCGTCGTCCAGATGGTCGACGGCTATCTGATCGTCCCAATGGTCGCAAAGCGGGCGGTCGATCTGGCGCCCGCGCTTGTGCTTGGCGCACAGATCCTGTTTGGCGCTTTGTTTGGCATATTGGGTCTTGCACTGGCAGACCCCATCATCGCGATGATTAAAGTCGCGCTGGAGCGGCAATCGGAACGCAATGAAGCGCGCGCCATCCGCGAAGGACCATGAAGCACGTTTATGCTGCTGATTGTCTGTTTCGTGATGGGCGTTGCCAATTTTGCCATGCACAAGGCAGTTTCAGAATCCGGGCATCCTTTCGTTGAAGAAACCAAGCGCTACTTCAGCCCACATTTCAGTCCCTATGGCAGCTACGCCATCGAACTGGCGTTGCTGATTGGTGCGCTTTGGTTCGCACATGGCGGGTCGTTGGCGGTCGCGCTGACCTATGGGATATATACGGGCATCAACGCGGTCGCGACATGGTTGCTGCTTTCGGGTCGCACATGAAGGACGTTTGCGCTTTCGCTTAATCTAATTATATGGCCCCTGTGCCACCATTAGCCCCCAGTTCAGATGCCAAGCCCGATTTCGCCGTGATGCGGCGGTTCTTGCCATATTTATGGCCGAAGGGTGAGGCTGGCCTGCGCGCACGCATTATATTTGCGTTGCTGCTGGTCGTGGTGTCCAAGCTTATTCAGTTGAGCATGGCGTGGGTTTATGGCCAGGCCATCGACCGCATGGTTCCCGGCATGGAAGACAGCGTCGCGATCGCGATTGCGCTCGTGGCCGCTTATGCGGGTGCGCGTTTTGGCGGCGTCTTGTTCGACAATCTGCGCAACGTTGTCTTTGAACGCGTCGGGCAAGAAGCCACCCGCCGCTTGGCCGAAAATGTATTCAGCCATTTGCATAATCTATCGATGCGCTTTCATATGAACCGCCGGACAGGCGCGGTGACCAAAGTTATCGAACGCGGGACGAAGAGCATCGATATCATGCTCTATTTCCTGCTGTTCAACATCGCGCCGACGGTGCTTGAGCTTGTTCTGGTCTCCGCATATTTCAAGATTGAATTTGGTTGGGGCATGGTCGCGGCGACGCTCGTCATGGTGGTCAGCTACATCGCCTACACCACCGTTATCACCAACTGGCGCAACAAATTGCGCGAGGAAATGAACGAGCTGGATACGCAGACCGGCGCAAAGTCGGTCGACAGTCTACTCAATTATGAAACGGTCAAATATTTCAACGCCGAAAAGCGGGAAACGCAGCGCTATGCTGAGGTGGTCCATCATTATGCGAATGCGGCCGTCAAATCGGAAAACTCGCTGGCCGCGCTGAATATCGGGCAGTCGCTGATCACCAATGTGATGATGGCCGGTGCCATGGGCTATGTCGTGTGGGGCTGGTCGCGCGGGCAGTTTACAACTGGCGACGTTGTCACCGTCAACACCTTGTTGGCGCAGCTGTTCCGGCCGCTGGATATGCTCGGGATGGTGTATCGCACCATTCGCCAAGGCCTGACAGATATGGCCGCGATGTTCGACCTGATCGATACACCCGCAGAAATCACCGATAAGCCCGGTGCGCCTGCCTTGGCCGTGTCGGGCGGCGCGGTGGCGTTTGAAGATGTGCGCTTTGGCTATGACCCCGACCGGCAAATCCTGAATGGCGTCAGTTTTAAAATTGAACCCGGGCATACGCTTGCGGTGGTGGGGCCGTCGGGTGCAGGCAAGTCAACCATTGCCCGGCTGCTGTACCGATTTTACGACATCACCGGCGGCCGCATTACCATCGACGGGCAGGATCTGCGCGATGTGACGCAATCAAGCCTGCGTAGCGTCATCGGCATTGTGCCGCAGGACACCGTGCTGTTCAACGACAGCATCGGCTATAATATCGGTTATGGACGTGAGGGATCGAGCCAGATCGAAATCGAAGAGGCCGCACGCGGCGCATCGATCCATGGCTTTATCGAGTCATTGCCGGAGCAATATGTCGCGAAGGTCGGCGAACGCGGGTTGAAACTGTCCGGCGGGGAAAAGCAGCGCGTGGCGATTGCGCGGACCTTGCTGAAAAATCCGCCGATCCTCATCCTTGATGAAGCGACCAGCGCGCTCGATAGCCGCACCGAGTCCGAAATTCAGGCGACGCTTGAACGCATTTCGGAACGGCGCACGACCATCATCATCGCCCACCGGCTGTCGACCATCGTCGATGCCGACCAGATCATGGTTTTGGATGCTGGACGCGTTGCCGAACAAGGGACGCACAACGAACTGCTGCGCAAAGGCGGCCTCTATGCCGAAATGTGGGCAAGGCAGCAAAGCGAAGCCGAAGAAGAAGCCGTCCCTGCGGCATAATCGTGCGCTATCCACAAGCGACTTGGTTTGAAGACAACTGCACTCTGTCACTGAAACTTCAGTCACGCTAGGGCGTGGCATGGCCTCCGTCGCTCCGTCCTCCACCCCATCTGATGTGTTGCACCGCATTTTCGGCTTTCCCGAATTTCGCGGACAGCAGGAACAGGTGGTATCGCGGGTGCTTGCGGGTCAACGCACCTTGGCCATCATGCCAACGGGTGCAGGCAAGTCATTATGTTACCAATTGCCCGCGGTTATCATGGACGGCACGTGCATCGTCATTTCGCCGCTCATCGCGCTGATGCATGACCAAATGCGCGCGGCCGACGCCGTTGGCATTCGCGCGGCGACATTGACATCAGCCGACGACAACCGTGCAGAAACGATCAGCCGTTTTCGCGCTGGCGAACTCGATCTGTTATATGTCGCGCCGGAACGGGCATCGGGCCAAGATTTCCGCACCCTGTTGCGTGAAACCAAAATCGCGCTGTTTGCCATTGATGAGGCGCATTGCGTTTCCGAATGGGGGCATGATTTCCGCCCGGACTATCGCCTGCTGCGTCCCTTGCTCGACGACTTTGCCGAAGTGCCGCGCCTCGCGCTGACCGCGACCGCAGACACCCACACACGCGATGATATTGCCGAGCAACTGGGCATTCCGCACGATGGCGTCATGGTGGCAGGTTTTGACCGGCCCAACATCCGCTATGCCGCCACTGCCGCGCCGAACAGCGGCATCGCTGCGCTGGTGAAAAGCCTGCCGGGCGCGGGCATCGTTTATGCGCAGACGCGTGACCGCACCGAAAAGATTGCGGCCCAAATCGCAGAAACCGGCCGCAAGGCGCTGTACTATCACGCCGGTATGGAACCGCAGACACGGGCGCGGGCGCAGGCGGAGTTTGTGTCATCCGAAGACATGGTGATGGTCGCGACGGTGGCGTTTGGCATGGGCATCGACAAGCCCGATGTGCGCTTTGTCGTGCATGCCGGTCTGCCGAAATCGATTGAATCCTATTATCAAGAAAGCGGCCGCGCCGGACGCGATGGTGACCCGGCGGTGGCGCATATGCTGTGGTCGGCCGGCGACTTCACCCGCGCCCGCATGCGCCTGAACGAGCTTGCCCCCGAACGGCGCGAGGCGGAGTTGGCACGCGTTGCCGCTTTGTCATATCTTGTGGAAACGGCGGGGTGCAGGCGTGCCGTGCTGCTGCGTCACTTTGGGGAAAGCCCACCTGAATCGTGCGGCAATTGCGACAATTGCCTGAATGCCCCTGATGTCCACGACGCCACCGAACTGTCGCGCAAGCTCTTGTCCGCCGCCTATCGCACGGGGCAGATGTTCGGCATGGGCCATTTGGAAAAGGTCCTGACTGGCAGTAAAGATGACCGCATCACCCAATTGGGGCATGACCAGCTTTCGGTGTTCGGCATTGTCAGCAAGGCAGAAGCAGCGATGCTTAAGCCCTTGTCTCGCGCCTTGCAGGCACGCGGGGCAATGGTGGCCAACGAACATGGCGGCCTGAAATTGGCGGGTGATGCCCGCGCGATTATGCGCGGCGATCAAAATATCCAGATTGCGATTGTAAAGCCGGACAACAAACGCCGCGCTGGTCGACCGGACAATCCCATTGGCAACCCGTTGTTCGAGGCGCTGCGTGCCAAGCGCCGTGCGCTGGCCGAAGCTGTGGGCGTGCCACCTTATGTCATTTTTCACGATGCAGCTTTGCGCGAAATGGCATTGACCAAGCCAACCAACATCCACGCCTTAGGCCGGATTAGCGGTGTCGGCGCACGCAAGTTAGAAGCCTATGGCGAAGATTTCCTATCGGTCATCGCGCAGTTTTAGCGGGGCGTTTCTGGCCAATGCGCGGTCCATTCTTGTTATCGATTGCAGATTAAAATAAGGCGAAGGGCAGATGACCGCTTTGTGCGGCAAAGAACAGGATTTGCTGATGTTCCGTAAGTTGACCGATACGTTTTTCGCCGCGCCGCAAATCAGCCTTTCCGACGTGGCAGAGGCGAAAGCCGCCGGCATTTCGTTGATTATCAACAACCGTCCCGAAGATGAATCCGCCGACCAGACATCAGGCGCTGAAATCGCCGCCGCGGCGCAAGCCGCCGGTATCGCTTATGTTGCCATTCCTGTGACACATGCGGGCTTTGCCGAATGGCAAGTCACGGCCATGGCCGATGCCATTGAAAATGCAGACGGCAAGATATTGGCCTATTGCCGGTCGGGGACCCGATCGACTTTGTTATGGGCATTGGCCCGCGCGGCAAAGGGCGACCACCCCGCCGTCCTTTCGGAACAGGCCGCTGACGCAGGCTATGATCTATCGCCCGTTGCGGCGATGATGGATATGTTGCGCGGACGGGCTTCTTGATGGCAGAATTGCTGCAACTTGCAGGGTCGATTGTATCGATTTTGTTTATCGCGTGGCTCGCACGGTTTTGGCGCTTGGGCGGTGATGTCCGCATCCACAGCGAAGCGCACGCGCGTGACCTTGCCGAAGAGACGCTATGTGGGTTCAATCCCGTAGACATCGCAATCGACAAAGCGGGTATCGCGGCATTGCTGCGTGACGATCAGGGCAGGCACCTGCTGATCCGTCGCCACGGTGTGCAATGGGCTGGACGTTTGCTCGACCGGCACAGCGAATCCCGTCTGGACCAGAATTTCCTCACCATCGGAACAGGCGAGAAGACATTTGGAACCATTACGCTCAATTTGGGTGAACAAGCACCGTCATGGGCATCTGGCCTTCGGCATTTGAACAACGGTCCGCATAAAACGGGAAACACGCATGCCTGAACTTTTCCGTCCAGTGGATTATGCCGTTCCGGCGTTCATCATCCTCATCATCGCAGAAATGCTGTGGGCACGCAGCCGTGCGCCAGAAAAATATGAGCCGCGCGACACCTTGACGTCACTCGCGCTCGGCACCGGCAGCACGGTTGCAGGCGCGCTCACGGGCGCGTTGGTGTTCAGTCTGGCGATGTGGATGTACCAGAACCGGTTGTTCGACATTGGTTGGGTGTGGTGGGCGTGGCCCTTATGCTTTGTTTTGGACGATCTGGCTTATTATTGGGCGCATCGCACCGGACACCGCGTCCGCTGGTTTTGGGCCAGCCATGTAAACCACCACTCAAGCCAGCATTATAATCTTTCCACGGCGCTGCGTCAGACATGGACCGGGTTCCTTGCGCTTAGTTTTATCTTCCGCATTCCTTTGGCGCTTATCGGGTTTCACCCGGCAATGCTGCTCTTCGTGGGTGCGTTTAACCTTATCTATCAATTTTGGATCCACACCGAAGCCATCGGCAAATTCCCGCGCTGGTTCGAATATGTGATGAATACCCCAAGCCATCATCGCGTGCATCACGCGACCAACCCCCGCTATCTCGACCGCAATTATGCGGGTGTTTTCATCATCTGGGATCGCATGTTCGGGACCTTTACCGAAGAAGTAGATAGCGAGAAAATCCGCTACGGGATTGTCCGGCAACTCGGAACCTTCAACCTGCTGTGGAGCGTGTTTCACGAATGGGTCGGCATATTCAAAGACCTCTGGTCGGCACCATGGCGTCACAAATTGTCCTACCTTGTGCGCGAGCCGGGGTGGAGCCACGATGGCAGCCGCGAAACATCGGACATGATCCGTGCACGCTGGCTTGAAGCGCAAGAGGCAAAGGCCGAATAGCGCTATTTACACCCTTGCCAGTATTTAATCGTCTGCTTAAACCTTGGCGTTAGAGGAGCAGGCAACATGGACGAATTTGATATCATCGTGATTGGTGGCGGGTCAGCGGGGAGCGCTGCGGCGGGCCGTCTTTCGGAAGGTGGCAAATATAAGGTCTGCCTGATCGAAGCCGGCGGCACCAACAACAATATGTTGATCAAAACGCCTGGTTTCATGCCATTCATCCGCAATGGATCGAACTATAAATATGACACCGTTCCGCAAAAGGGCCTGAATGGTCGCACCGGATATCAACCGCGCGGCAAAGGCCTTGGCGGGTCGAGCGCGATTAACGCGATGGTCTACATCCGTGGCCACAAATATGATTATGACAATTGGGCCGCACTGGGTTGCGATGGCTGGTCCTATGACGACGTATTGCCCTATTTCAAACGCTGCGAAGACAATGAACGCGGTTCTGATGCCTTTCACGGTTCAGGCGGTCCGCTTTCGGTTTCTGACCAACGCTGGCCACAGGCCGGCAGCCTCGCCTTCATCGAAGCGGCTTCCGAATTGCAGTTGCCGGTCAATAATGACTTCAACGGCGCGACGCAGGACGGCTTTGGCCTGTATCAAGTCACGCAAAAAGGTGGTGAACGCTGGACCGCCGCGCGCGCCTATGTCGAACCGGCACGCGACCGGATGGAAGTCATTACCGGCGCACTGACCGAAAAAATTATCGTCGAAAACGGACGCGCTACAGGCGTTGTCATTCGCCAAGGTCGGAGCAAAAGACGTACGATCAAGGCACGCGGCGCTGTCATTTTGTCGGCAGGTGCCTTTGGATCGCCGCAAATATTGATGCTGTCGGGCATTGGTCCCGCCGACCATCTGCGCAGCGTCGGAGTGGATGTCATCCATGATAAGCAAGCCGTCGGC
>CAZCXQ010000040.1:6422-12984 GCA_964502655.1 uncultured Sphingorhabdus sp. | reverse complement strand
TTGTGGACCGGCACCGCGGCCATCTGGAAGTCCGCAGCACGGTGGGAAAAGGCACAACTGTGTCGATTCTGCTGCCCGTTTCACCGGCATGACCGTCACAATAGTGTAACACAAGAGTCATTTATCAGCCATCTGCGGCGTCTAATGGACCCCGGAGCGCAGTTCGATCTGTGCCGAATCCACTATGGGGACAACAGTTATGATTAAGAAAATTTCACTTGTTGCCATCAGCGCGCTCGCGCTTGCGGCATGTAATGACCAGGCAAGCACGGGTGGGGCCGCTGGCGGCTCGCGTCAGGAAATCCGCATTGTGGGTTCATCGACGGTATTTCCATTCGCAAAGGCCGCGTCTGAAGCGTTTGCTAAAGCGGATCCTTCACGCAAATCACCTGTTCTGGAATCGACAGGAACCGGCGGCGGAATTGAACAATTCTGCAAAGGCGTAGGCGCAGAGACACCAGACATCGCAAATGCTTCACGTCGTATGAAGAAGAGCGAGTTCGAAAATTGCCAGAAGAACGGCGTTAAGGACATTGTTGAAGTTCAGGTCGGCATTGACGGTCTGGCGCTTGCACAGTCGAACAAGGGTACCAAGTTCGTGCTCTCGACCGCGGACGTCTACAAGGCGCTCGCCGCCAACCCGTTCGGTAAGCCACAGACTGCAAAGCTGTGGTCGGACGTGAACCCTTCGCTGCCCAAATTGCCAATCTCGGTATATGGCCCGCCATCGACATCCGGCACACGCGATTCATTCCATGAACTGATCATGGAAGCCGGTTGCAAATCCGACGCTGCAACCAAGGCGTTGAAGGAAACCGACGAAGACAAGTATAAAGCCATTTGCACCGAAATCCGCACCGATGGCGCTTTCAAGGAGCAGGGCGAAAACGATAACCTGATCGTGCAGAAGCTCGATTCCAACCCCAACATGGTTGGCATCTTCGGCTACAGCTACATGGAAGAAAATGCATCCAAGGTACATGGCATCGTGATGAACGGCGTCAGCCCGACAGTCGCGACGATTTCGGATGGTAGCTACCCCGGTGCACGCAAGATGTATATCTATGTCAAGAAAGCCCACATCGACAAAATTCCCGGCATTAAGGAATTTATTGCCGAATTTCTTAAGGGTGGCGCAGTTGGCGGATATCTGACCAAATTGGGCATGATTGCATCGACTGAAGCAGACTATAAAGCCGCAACCGAAGCTGCAAATAGCCTCAATCCCATGACGGGCGCAGATTTGAAATAAAACTGCAATAATCATCGCGTCTATGGGCCTGGATCGAATCTCTGTTTGATCCAGGCCCATTGCTATTTTGGGTTCGGTATTCAGCGGAATTCGGCCAATTTTGGTCCAAGGGGGCAATGTTAAGTTTATGACCGGAACGGCTTTGCTCTTCCTTGTCCTTGGTCTCGGCCTCATTGGCTGGATCGTGGGGCGTGCCCGCGCGTCGGGTTTCGTCCGCAAGGCAAAGGGTGGCCCGCGCGGTACGGTGAACAGCCTGCCTTATTATCACGGCTGGTTTGTTGCGATTTGCGCCGTTGTGCCTGCGCTGTTGTTCATGGTCATTTGGCAATCTCTTTCGCCATCGCTGGTCACCAATATGGTGCTGTCGGCACCGATCGCCGCTGAATTACCGCAAGACCCCTTTGCCCGCGCAGCCATATTATCTGAAGCACGCGCCATAGCGCAGGGTCTTCAAGCGACCGCATTTCAGGACATGAGCGACAAGCTTGTGCCTTTATACAAAGGCGCTCTGTCTTATTATAAACGGCTCGGCGTCGCCGCGACATTGCTGCTGTTATTCGCAGGCGGGGCTTTTGCCTTTACCCGTCTGAAGCCGGACTTTCGCGCACGCGGTAAAGTCGAACGTGTTATCATGTTCGGGCTACTTGTCGCATCGCTGATTGCCATCATCACCACACTTGGCATATTTGCCTCGTTAATATTTGAATCCTGGCGCTTCTTCTCAATGGTGTCGCCATTTGAATTCCTTTTTGGAACCGACTGGAACCCCAAATCGGTTGTCACGCCGGGCGCGGATAATGGCTATGGCGCCATTCCTTTGTTCTGGGGCACGATTTTCATTGGCGCGATTATCGCGATGGTCGTGGCCATACCGATGGGGCTGATGAGCGCGATCTTCCTGACGCAATATGCGTCTTCGACCGTCCGCAAATGGATGAAGCCCATTCTGGAGATTCTCGCTGGCGTACCCACCGTGGTATATGGCTATTTTGCGGCCTTAACCGTGGCGCCTGCCGTACGCGACTTTGCGGTCATGCTGGGTGTCAGCAACGCAGCCTCTGACAATGCGCTTGCTGCAGGTATCGTCATGGGCGTGATGATTATTCCATTGGTATCGTCGATGTCGGATGACAGCATTGCCGCCGTTCCCAACGCGATGCGCGATGGCAGCTTGGCCATGGGCGCGACCAAGAGCGAAACCATTAAACAGGTGCTCTTGCCAGCCGCACTGCCGGGCGTGGTCGGCGGCATATTGCTCGCCGTCAGCCGCGCGATTGGTGAGACGATGATCGTGGTGATGGCCGCAGGCTACACCGCGAACCTGACCGCCAATCCTTTTGACACGATCACCACCATTACCGTTCAGATCGTCGCGCTTTTGACGGGCGATCAGGATTTTGGCAGCCCGCATACACTAGCCGCGTTCGCGCTTGGACTGGCGTTGTTCATAACGACGTTCTTCCTGAATTATGTCGCATTGCGGGTCGTCAAAAAATATCGGGAAGCATATGAATAAAGCCGTCATCGACCCAAGCCCGACCGACTGGAACGGGCACATCATGCAAAAGCGTATTGCCAGCCGTTATGCGGCTGAGCGGCGCTTTAAAGCGATGGGCTTTATGGCTGTCGCGCTATCGACGCTTTTCCTTGCGTTTCTGTTGTTCACCATGCTTGGCCAAGGCCTGCGTGGTTTCCAGCGTACTGAAATTGCCGTGGAGTTCGATTTTCCGGCACTCACCTCTGGCGCGACCGCAGCATCCGTGACGGGTCCAAATGCCGATGCCGCGTTGAATTCGATGGACATTCCCGGCCTCGTCGAATTGGCTGTTGGGCAACAATATGCTGGCTTGGGCGACAGCCTACTGACCTCCGCCGCGGCAGCAAATGTGCGGCAGATGTTGATAGACAATCCCGAACTGGTGACGTCCAAACAGACGCTTTGGTTACCAGCGGACTCCCGATTGGACGTAGCATTCAAGCGCAAAGGCGAGCCGGCCGCTGAAAAGACGGTTGCTGCGCTTTCTGAAAAGGATGCTTTGCGCACGGGCTTTAACTGGACCTTCCTAACAGGTGCAGATGCGACGGACCCATCTGCGGTTGGCATCTGGGCCGCGTTCAAGGGATCGCTGATGACGATGGCGATTACCCTGTTGCTCGCCTTTCCCGTTGGCGTCCTCGCGGCGTTATATCTGGAAGAATATGCGCCGAAGAACCGGCTGACCGACATGATAGAAGTGTCCATCAACAACCTCGCCGCTGTTCCATCGATCATCTTTGGTCTTTTAGGCCTCGCCGTGTTTCTCACGATTTTCGGCATGCCGCGATCATCCGCGTTGGTGGGCGGGTTAACACTCGCGCTGATGACAATGCCCGTCATCGTCATTGCCGGCCGTAACGCAGTAAAATCCGTACCGCCATCGATCCGCGAAGCGGCCTTGGGTATCGGCGCGTCGCCTGTCCAGGTCGTTTTCCACCATGTTCTGCCGCTTGCTCTGCCCGGTATCCTAACGGGTACCATCATCGGTATGGCACGTGCGCTTGGGGAAACGGCACCACTGCTGATGATCGGTATGCGCGCTTTCATTCCGGCGGCGCCAGAAGGCTTTACAGATGCCGCCACGGCATTGCCGGTGCAGATTTACCTGTGGTCGGATGAAGTCAATCAGGGCTTTGTCGAAAAAACCAGTGCGGCAATCATTGTGTTGCTGATATTCCTGCTGGGAATGAACGCTTTGGCCATTTATCTTCGCAACCGTTTTGAAACGCGGTGGTGATTTATGAACAAAAAGGACGTTAATGTGGGCGAAAACCCCGGAAATCCGAAAATATCCACGCGCAATGTGAATGTTTTTTATGGCGATAAACAAGCGATAAACAACGTATCCATTGACGTCGACCGCGACAATGTGACTGCCTTCATTGGCCCGTCGGGCTGTGGCAAATCGACCTTTCTGCGGTCACTTAACCGCATGAACGACACCGTGATTGGTGCGCGCGTCGAAGGCGAGATTTTGCTCGATGGGCAGGATATTTACGCATCGTCGATGGACGTCGTACAATTGCGCGCCCGCGTCGGCATGGTTTTCCAGAAACCAAATCCTTTTCCCAAATCCATTTATGACAATGTCGCTTATGGTCCGCGGATCCATGGGCTGGCGAGCGGCAAGGCAGAGCTGGATCAGATCGTAGAAGGTTCGCTTACCCGGGCCGGTTTGTGGACTGAGGTTAAGGATCGGCTGAACGAAAGCGGCACTGCGCTCTCCGGCGGTCAGCAGCAGCGTTTGTGCATCGCCCGCGCCATTGCCGTTGATCCCGAAGTCATTTTGATGGACGAACCTTGTTCGGCGCTCGATCCCATCGCGACGGCGCGGATTGAGGAGTTAATCCACGACCTGCGCGGAAAATATGCTATCATCATCGTGACACATAATATGCAGCAAGCGGCGCGTGTGTCGCAACGCACCGCATTCTTCCATTTGGGTAATCTCATTGAATTTGGTGAGACATCCGAAATATTTACCAATCCACGGGAAGACCGCACTAAGGATTATATTACAGGCCGCTACGGTTAGGAATTGATAGCATGAGCACAGGCACAAGGCACACGATTAGCGCGTTTGACGATGACATGGACGAAATCCGTGGCCTCATCGCCGAGATGGGTGCGCGCGCCGAGTCCGCTGTAGTTGCGGCCATGAAAGCGTTATCGGAGCATGACGTAGAGCTGGCAGCCTCGGTTCGTGCTGAAGACAAAGTGATCGACACTCTTGAAACCGACGTTGAACGCTTGGTTGTGCGCACCATTGCCTTACGCGCACCGATGGCCGACGATTTGCGTGAGCTTATCGCCGCACTCAAAATGTCTGCCGTCATTGAACGCATTGGGGATTACGCAAAAAACATCGCCAAGCGTGTTCCGAAGATGGAAGGCAAAATCCACACCTCCGCAAAAGAACAGCTGGGCCGCATGGGGGAAATCGTTGTCGAAATGATCCGCACCGCCATGGATGCTTATGCAAAACGCGACGTTGATCTCGCACGCGCAGTGACCATTCGTGACGATGACGTTGATCAGTTGAACAAAGATCTGTTCGTCGATTTTGTCGCATATGTGGCGAAAAATCCGAAGAATGCGACCGAAGTCGCCCATCTGCTGTTTACCGCCAAAAATCTGGAGCGAATTGGGGACCATACCACCACCGTCGCCCAGATGATTTATTTTACCGAAACGGGCGAAAACCTGCCCGACGCTTAACGCGGAGAAACATATGCCCAAGGCGCAGTTGCTTTTGGTTGAAGACGATAGTGCTCTTGCCGAGTTGGTACGCTGGCATTTCGAACGCGAGGAGTTCGACGTTCAGCATACCGGGGACGGTGAAGAAGCGCTGCTGATGGCCAAAGAACGCACGCCCGATCTGGTTTTGCTGGATTGGATGTTGGAAAATCTGTCGGGCATCGAAGTGTGCCGGCAATTACGCAAGGCGGACAACACCGCCAATGTGCCAATCATCATGCTGACAGCACGCGGCGAAGAAGACGACCGTATTCGCGGACTTGAAATCGGCGCGGATGATTATGTCACCAAGCCTTTTTCACCACGCGAATTGGTCGCCCGTGCGAAGGCGGTTCTCCGCCGGGTCCGCCCCGCGCTTGCTGGCGAGGCATTGCGCTTTGGTGACGTCGAAATGGATACGGTCGCGCATAAGGTAAAGCGCGGCGGAAAACAGGTTCCACTTGGGCCGACCGAATACCGGTTGCTTAAGCATTTCCTCGAATATCCAGGCCATGTATTCTCGCGTGAACGCCTTTTGGACAGTGTCTGGGGCCATGACAGCGATATCGAAATACGTACGGTTGACGTCCACATCCGCCGCTTGCGCAAAGCCCTAAATGAGGGCTTTGACAGCGATATTATCCGGACGGTGCGATCCGCAGGCTATTCGCTCGATCAGGACGCGGTTTAGAACTCCAACTGCATCCGCGCGGCAAGCACATCAACCGCATAGTCACGCTTATCAACCGCCTGCGTTGAAAGTGGGTCGACTGTCGCGGCCAACGGGCCACCTTCGACATTGACGCGGCCATAGTTCAACATGAAGCGGACATAATCGATTGGGTACCAGTTCAGCGCGAGCAAATAGCTTGTCTGTGTACCGCCCCGTCCAAGCCGCGCATTGAGCGCAGCCAGACTATTGCTGCCCGTTGCAAAGTTGTTGGTCACGCCGTTTTTCAAGGCGTTGCTATCGAGATCCAGAAAATCATAGCGGGCCGCAATTTGGAATGCGCCAAGGCCCTTTTTGTCGATTGGCT
>CAZCXQ010000040.1:1896-6412 GCA_964502655.1 uncultured Sphingorhabdus sp. | reverse complement strand
TCAGTACCTTGGTACGCGCCCATGCGCCGTCCTTGTAACCGCGAGTTTCGCCGGTCAGGAAATAGCCAGCTTCGGCATACATGCCAAAAAAGCTAGGGTCGCCATTTGGCGTGACCGCACTGTTACCGCCCGCAAAACTATTCAATCCCGTTGCAATGTCACCCGCACGATAGGCATTTACTTTGGTCCATTGCCCTTCGCCGGCAAAATAAAATCCGGGGAAGATAGCCGCCAATTCTAAACCGAGAATCCGGTCGCTCTTGGCGGCGAAGCTTCCGGTGTCGACAAATCGCACGTCGGTAAGCTGAGTGTTCGGGCGCGCGCGATAACGGGCAAGCTGGTTGGTCGACGGTGCATTTGTCGAAACCGACGCCGTTCCATTGTTGTTGGATGCAAATTCGCGCTGCTGAATGGTCGCACCAAAATGCAACTGGCCGCCAAACGCCTTTGGCGCATAGGTCAGCCGTCCAGCACCAATCCAGCCGTCATTGTCGAACGAGCTGTCGATGCTGTGGCCGGCAAACAAGCCAACTTCAGCGCGGAGCACATTATCGGAATCACGCCATGCAACCGCGCCACCAAGGCGACGGCTGTTTAAAAACGCGTCATGGAACGCAGCCCGCTCCGTGAAGCTGGCGCTGTTGGAGCTGGTGATTTGCTCCATCCCGTTCAGCGATTCAAAATTGCCAATCCGAACGTTGATCGGTGCGTTGGTGGGATTGTAGCTCAGCAATACGTCGCCAAAGGCAACATTGCCGCCCGCAAGGTCAGCCTCCACCTTATAACCGAAGCCGCCGGGCATATTGCCTTCGACGCCAAGACGAACCCGCCGAACGCGGCTATTGAAACCCAGGTTGCGGTTGACTGCATAATCACCGGGTACGCTCACATAGCCTGCGTCATAATGGATGCGTCCGCGTGGCTTGAACGTCCAACCACCTTGCCCGCTGGTCTCTGGTCCGCCCTTCCATTTTACTTCTGCTACAGGCTTTTTCTCGACCGCATCAATCTTTGCCGCAATCGTTGCTAATTGTGCCTTAAGCGCCGCAACTTCCGCGCGCAACGAGTCGACCTCTGTTGTGCTGTCCTGCGCATAAGCGGGAAATGCGACACATGCCGCCGTTACCAATGCTGTCGTTGCAAACCATTTTTTTGCGGCGGTCATAATGTTATCCTTGTTTCAATGGTGACGCCTAGACAGCAATTTTATGTCTTGTGCATGACAGCATTATTTCTGTTTTATGACATTCACCGCAACTTGCTTTACGCTTGCGTCAAGTGGCGTGCCATGCCAAGGCACAGCGTGTTTCGGCGGCTTGGTTCGCCCCTGATTATGGAGATATAACATGACCATCAGTTTTAAAGACAAAGTCGCTATTGTGACCGGTGCCGGCGGTGGATTGGGTAAGGCCTATGCGCTTGAACTCGCCAAGCGCGGTGCAAAAGTGGTGGTCAACGATTTGGGCGGCGCGCGCGATGGCACAGGCACATCCGACGCAGCGGCTCAGGTCGTCGAACAGATCAAGTCTGCTGGCGGCGAAGCCATGGCCAATGGCGGCAGCGTCACTGAATATGAGCAGATGGTCGAAATGGTCGCCAAGGCGAAAGAAGCATGGGGCGGCGTGCATGTGTTGATCAACAATGCTGGCATCCTGCGCGACAAGAGCTTTGCCAAGATGGATATGCCCGACTTCAATCTGGTGCTTCAAGTTCATGTCATGGGATCGGCAAACTGCACCAAGGCGGTTTGGGATACCATGCGCGATCAGGCCTATGGCCGCATCTTGATGACCACATCGTCAACCGGTTTGTACGGCAATTTCGGCCAAGCCAATTATGGCGCAGCGAAGCTCGGATTGGCTGGCTTCACGAAGACACTTCACCTTGAAGGCGCCAAATATAATGTCCGCGTCAATTCCCTCGCACCTGTTGCAGGCACGCGCATGACCGAAGATATTTTCCCAGAAGGCCTGTTCGAACAGTTCACGCCCGAAAACGTCGTACCAGCCGCATTGTATCTGGTCAGCGAAGATGCGCCAACGAACATGATCATCGGCGCAGGCGGTGGCGGCTATCACGCAGCCTATGTCACCATGACCCCAGGCGTTGCCCTGCGTCCCGAAGACCGCAATGTCGAAGGTTTTGCTGCGGCGTGGGACAAAATCATCGACCGCACCGGCGAAACCGTACCACAATCAGGCGGCGAGCAATCCATCGCCGTGATGAAGGCGCTTCAAGCACTAGGCTGATTGCCTTCCAAATGTTTCGAAAGAGCCCGGTCTTTGGCCGGGCTTTTTTATGCGTCGACGAGTTTCATGAGCTTTCGTTCAACTGGCGCAAGGACTGGGCCAAGATCATGCCCACGTTTCAAAATTGTACCACCTTCGCCGACCAATGCCCACATGCCTTGGCGGTTACGCAAGGCGGGTCGTTTTTCAATGCGATATTCGGGTCGCTCGGTGGCGCGCCGGAACGCGCTGAACACGGCAGCATCGCGGCCAAGATCGATGGCATAATCGCGCCAATTACCCGCGGCGACCATCCGCCCGTACAGATTGAGTATCTGGGTTAGCTCGCCTTTTTCAAAACCAATCTGGTTGAGCCGATTGGTTATTGGAAAAGGCGTGATGATTGCGCTCAACTGGTCTTGCTTCCCTTGCTCGCACGGGGCTTGACCGGCGTCGCCGCGGGCGTTCCATCACGCTCGGCCATCATGTCGGCGATACGTTTACGCAGCGTTTCGATTTCGCACTGCAATATCTCGAGGCTTTGTGTCGCCGGGTCGAACATCTCGCGGCATGGCGTGCCATAAGGCATGAAATCACGTGCGTAGGTTTCGGCCTGAACCAATGTCGACCGCGCCTTTTGACCAATCATCGTCGCGCCGGCGGGAACGTCGTCGGTCACCACGGCAGCTGCGCCAATGCGCGCGCGTTCGCCGACGGTGATTGGGCCAAGGATCTGCGCACCTGATCCAATGATAACATTATCCAATATCGTCGGGTGCCGTTTGCCCGCCATCCCGTTGGTCGGATTGGTACCACCCAAGGTAACGTTCTGGTACATGGTGACATTGTCGCCAATCTCGGCCGTTTCACCAATCACGCTAAAACCATGATCGAGGAAGAAATTGCTGCCAATCTTGGCGCCGGGGTGAATGTCTATGCCCGTTAGAAACCGGGCCAAATGGTTCACCAATCGCGCAAGAAAGAACATCTGGCCAAGGAACAGCCAATGGGCAACCCGGTGATAACCCACAGCCCAAACGCCGGGGTACAGCAAGATTTCCCAGCGCGAGCGCGGCGCAGGGTCGCGTTCTTTGATCGAGTCGAGATATTCGATGAGATTTGAAATGAACATAAATGACCCTGCCGCCCCTTTTGGGACCATTGAGCATCTAAGCTAAGACTTTCAAACGGGCATTTCCAGCAAACTATGAACCTTTTCGCTAAATATTGCTAGAATCATCGGTAAAAACGATTATATGGCCCAAAATAATAAACGGGGTCGATTTATGAGCACCTATCTTCCAACTCTGAAACAGCTGCAATATCTGGTCGCACTTCAGGAGCATGGCCATTTCGGTAAAGCTGCGGAATCCTGCTTTGTGACCCAATCCACGCTGTCCGCAGGGATACGCGAGCTGGAGTCGCTGCTTGGCCTAATGCTTGTGGAGCGCACGCGCCGCGTCGTCCGCTTTACGCCATTGGGCAACAAGATGGTGACAAAGGCGCACCGCATCTTACGTGAGGCAGAAGAGCTCGCCGAAATGGCGCGTTCCGCAGGCAAGCCACTTGCGGATGATTTGCGCATGAGCGTTATCCCCACAATCGCGCCATTTCTGTTGCCCACATTGCTTCCAGCGTTACGCAAGAAATACCCCGATTTAAAGTTGTACCTGCGGGAGGAAGCCAGCGCGGCTGCGGTCGAAGCCTTGCATCATGGTCAGGTCGACTGTGTTCTGCTGGCGCTTCCTTTCCCAGCGGGCGATGTCGAAAAAGCGCATTTGTTTAACGACGCATTACATGTTGCCTTTCCATTGGATGACCCGCGCGACCCGCCCGAAAGCATTGAACCTGAACTGATCGATGAAAACAGGCTTTTGTTATTGGTCGATGGCCATTGCTTAAAAGACCATGCGCTAGCTGCCTGTAACAGGCCGGAACTGCGCGCATCGGCCATGATGCTGGGGACATCGCTGCACACGCTTGTGCAGATGGTGGACAATGGCTTGGGCCTTACCATCATTCCAGAGATGGCCGTCGCGGCTGGTCTATTGAACGGAACCGATGTGCAGGCGCGGCCGTTGAATGCGGACCATGCGACGCGCGAAATTGCGCTCATTTGGCGGACCAACAGCCCGCGCCGTGAGGAGTTTGAGTTGCTTGCGGAGTCCCTGCGGGAACTACACACGACCTAAGCGCCGAGCAGCGCCCGGAGCCGTTAGGCCCAGCGTGAAGACCTGTCGTCGTCGCTGGATTTGGCATCAACCCAAACGGACGTGCCGTCTGCATAA
>CAZCXQ010000040.1:0-1886 GCA_964502655.1 uncultured Sphingorhabdus sp. | reverse complement strand
CATAATGCTCTTTCTTCCAAAATGGCGCGTCTGTTTTCAGGCGGTCAATGAGAAACGCAGTGGCCTCAAGCGCGTCTGCCCTGTGCCGCGACGCTGCGCCGACAACGACCACGGGTTCGCCCACCGCAACGCGCCCAATCCGGTGCACAATCGCCGCGCCAAGCAATGCCCAGCGGGCAAAGGCTTCATCGATTAACCGCATCAGGCTTGATTCCGTCATGCCGGGATAATGCTCCAGCTCAATCGCGGTTACGCCGCCATCGTCCCGCGATATGCCGGTAAAACTGGACACGGCGCCGCCCCCCAAATCACTCAGCCCCGCCAGTGCAACCTCCGCGCTGATCGGCTCGTCGCTGATAAGGACGCGTTTCATCCGCCGGTCACTGGCGGGAAAATTGCGAGCTCATGTGCGTCGCAAAGCACGGCATCCAACGACACCATAGCTTGGTCCAAAGCGAAACGAAGCCGCGATTTGTCTTGAAAGGCCAGTGCGTGCCCCGGTGACTGACCGGCGAGCCAGTCAATAGCGTCATGAATATTGCGCACATGTGCCGGCAGATCACATGTTTCGGATGCCACACCAATGGCCTCGCGCACCGCCGCGAAATAGACCAGCCTCATATGGTCAATCCATATGCTTTATGCCGACGCGCAGATAATCCCAGCCGGTAATCATGGTCAGCACCGCGGCGATCCACAGCAGTGCCAGTGCGGCTTGCTTCAGCAATATCCAGTCCGGCAACGCGCCCGCCAAAATGATACCGCCAAGAGAAACAAGTTGAAACGTCGTTTTCCATTTGGCGAGTTTCGAAACCGGTACCGAAATCTGCAGGCCCGCCAAAAATTCGCGCAGGCCCGATACGATCATTTCACGCAGTAAAATGGTAAGGGCCGCGATAACATGCCAACCGTCGACATCGCGTGTGAACACCAACATCAAAATGACAGCGGCGACCATGATCTTATCGGCGATGGGATCAAGGAAAACGCCCAATTTCGATACTGTCCCCTGCGCCCGCGCAAGGTAGCCGTCGAAATAATCGGTAATTCCCATCAGGCAGTACAATATGAATGCAAAGCCGTAATCCAGTGGCACCGGCTGAATGCCTATCTGTTTGGCGCCGGGCCACAGCAAAAAGACGAGAATGGGCACAGCAAGAATGCGCGACAAGGTCAGGATGTTAGGTAGGCTAAGCATCCTATAGCAATAGCGCGATGTGCCAGCAAAATCACGCGGCTATTTCACTGTCACATGAAATGCACTTTGCCATGATAGGGCTGGAACGCTAAGGCTCCAAAACCGTCCGCATAGGAACTGCAAGAACTAATGGCTACGACAATGTCCCTGTTGAACAAGCGCAGATTTTTGCCGCTTTTCGTCACCCAGTTCCTGAACGCCTTCAACGACAATTTTTACAAGATGGCCATGGTCATTTTGGTGACGTACGAGATCTATTCGGACCCGACCCAAGAAGCGAATTTTAACGCCATCGCGGGCGCGCTGTTCATATTACCCTTTTTCCTGTTTTCCGCGCTTGCGGGGCAACTGGCCGATACCATCGAAAAAACGCGCGTCATTCGCATGGTTAAGACAGCCGAGATTTTTATCATGATCTTCGGCGCGGCGGGTATCTACCTGCACAACATACCGATGATGCTCGCCGCATTGTTCGCAATGGGCGTGCATTCCACCTTCTTTGGCCCGATTAAATATGCGATTCTGCCCCAGCATCTTAAAGAAGACGAGGTTTTGGGTGGAACCGGCCTTGTCGAAGCCGGGACCTATCTCGCCATCTTGGGTGGGACGATTGCAGGCGGAATCATCCCCGGAAAAATTGCAGGCATAGGGATTATCATCGTTGCCATCATCGGACGCGTGACCGCGC
>CAZCXQ010000039.1:0-13482 GCA_964502655.1 uncultured Sphingorhabdus sp. | reverse complement strand
AATCAGAAACGATTTTGAAAGGGCGACCCCCTTCAAGCTTCGACGGGCGTTCCGGCCTGTGCGGGGTGAAGCTGCCAACCGTGTCCGGTTCTTCCAGCCCACGGCGGATAATCAATTCAGCCATGTTCGCTATATGTGCTGTAGTGGGTGCCAGGGCAAGAGTGTGCGGCCGCTTTATGTAAAAAACGTCCGCTACGCTTTCATGTGCGCCACGGAACGCTGCGAACCCCTGCAAAACCACGAAGGGGTTTTGATCGCCTGTTGCCTTTTTGATAAGGCAGGGACACAAGACGGAAACTCAAACAAAGCGAGAGAAAAAACCGATGCACAAGTTCTTCCTATTGGGCGTTGCGGCGCTAGCGATTTCAGCCTGTTCCAACACAGGCGCTGATACTGACGGCGATGGCAAAATCAGCAATGCGGAAGCAACGACCGAAATGGCAAAGGGTGGCGCAATGGCCATGAAGCCAGGTCTGTGGGAAGTGAAAATTGGTTTCAACAAGGTTGAAGCGCCGACCGCACCCGCGGATGTGCAGGAAAAGATAAAAGCGCAAATGGGCCAAGGCGTGACCCAGCGCAGCTGCCTCACCAAAGAGCAGGTTGAAAAGCCCAGTACTGATTTCTTCGGCGCGCCGCCTGAAGCAAATTGCACCTTTGAAGAATTAAGCCGTTCGGCCGATGGCATGAAGGTCGCGATGACGTGCAAGCCAGGCGGACCGATGGTGATCAAGAGCAAAATGGATGGAAAGTTCCAAGCCGAAACCTACACGATGAACATTGACCAGAGCACCGAAGGCACGCCGATGGGGGCAGTCAAGATGACGGGCAAGATCGACGGCAAACGCGTTGGGGATTGCCCAGCATGAAAGCAGCAACGGGGATAAAACTGGCTGCCGCTGGGTTCGCGCTTTGCGTTCTTGCATCATGTTCAGACAACAGCGCTGACAAGGACGGCAATGGCGTGGTCGACAGCAAAGAACGCGCTGCCGAAATGGATTATGATGCCTTTATCCCGATGAAGGCGGGACAGTGGGAAACCAAGTTTGTCTTCACCGACATTGACGTGCCGACGTTGGGCAAGGCGGAAAAGCAGCAGATCATGGACGAGGTCGCAAAGAGCGCGTCGAGCCGCAGCTGCCTGACGGAAGCAGAAGCCAAAAAGCCAGGGGCGGATTTCTTTGGCGGCAATGGCGCGGAGAAATGCGTGTATAAGGCATTTGACGTTTCTGGCCAAAATGTCCGGTTGAAGCTGTCATGCGGGATGGACGGCATGGGCAGTGTCGACATGGAACTTGCGGGCGTCATGGGCGAAACCGAATTCAATTATGACAGCGAGGTCGATGTCCGGTTGCCAATGATTGGCAAGGTGAAGATGCAGGGCAAAGCAACCGGCAAATATGCAGGCGCCTGCCCGGCTGCATGACGCAGCGCATGAGACTGTCGCGGCGTAAGGCGCGAGTCGCGTCTCTCGCCACGGCTTTGTCGTTCTTTGCGGCAGCGCTTGGGGGCTGGGCAACAACAGCCGCTTCGGCTGAAAGCAGGTTTGCTGCGCCGGCGGAGGTCCGGGTTGATTTTACCGCTGACAGCATCACGCACGCGGTTGTGCAAGGCGATGCTGGTGTTGCTGGCCGTCCCGTCACGCTGGATGACCCTGCGCGCGTGGCTTCGATCTCGAAACTGGTGGTGGCCATTGGGGCGATGCGGCTGGCGGAGCAGGGTGTGCTTGATCTTGACCGTGATGTCGGTCTTTATCTGGGCTGGCCGGTACGCAATCCAGCCTTCCCCGATGCGCCGGTGACCATGCGCGCCTTGCTGTCCCACCAAAGCGGGCTGCGCGATTCTGTTGATTATATCGTGCCGCTGGATGGCACGTTGTCCGATGTCATTGCCAATCCAAAAGCGTGGGACGCCGCCCACCCGCCGGGAAGCTATTTTTCTTATGCCAATATCAATTCGCCCGTGATTGCGGCGGTGCTGGAAAGCGCCACGGGCGAGCGGTTTGACCGGTTGATGGCGCGGCTGGTGCTGACGCCGCTTGGGCTTGATGCCTGCTACAATTGGGGCGCCGGGTGCAGTGACGGACGGCGTGCGCAAGCGGTCACTTTGTTGCGCCCAAATGGCGATTTGGCGCGTGATGCCGCCATGAAGGGGCCAGACCCTTGCGCGGTGTATCCTGCCACCAACGGCAGTTGTGATGTTGATGCGCTATACGTTCTTGGTCGCAATGGTTCGGCGTTCAGCCCGCAAGGCGGCCTGCGCATTTCGGCGCGCGACCTTGCCAAAGTGGGCCAATTGCTTTTGCGGCAGGGGGCGCCATTATTGTCGAAAGAAAGCTTCGCCGAAATGACCGCGCCCGTATGGACGTTCAATGGTTCAAATGGCGATGACGACAAGGGCTATTTCACGGCATATGGCCTTGGTGTGCATTGGTTGGAGGACAATGCGGGCCAACGATGGTTTGGACATGTCGGTGAGGCATATTCGCTACGTGCCGGTTTTTGGATTAATCCGGCGCAAGGCAAGGGATTTTACCGCTATGTGACGATGGTCGATGAATTTTCACCCGTCGGGCATTGCTTTGACCGGTGTCCGTGATAGCGTAGCATTCAAACCGAGGCGGCCTGACCCAACGGGAAAATTAAGCCGCCGCATAACAAAACACTGCGCGCCACATGGTGACGCAAACACAATAAGGGGCAGGAATTATGATGAAAAAGACTTTATTGGGCGCGCTTTTGACAAGCGCATTAATGGCTACACCAGCGGCAGCCCGCCCGGATTATGCGGATGCCGTCAAAGCAGACTATGACAAGTCGCTCGCCAGCCTATGGGATCATTTCCACCGCAATCCTGAACTGTCGTTCCGCGAATATAAGACCGCTGCCCGGATGGCACAGGAATTGCGCGCCGTGCCTGGCATGATCGTGACTGAAAAGGTTGGCGGAACCGGCGTTGTCGGCATGCTGAAAAATGGCGATGGTCCCGTCGTGCTTGTCCGTGCGGACATGGACGGGTTGCCCGTGCAGGAACGCTCCGGCCTCGCCAACAGCTCGACCGTCAGACAGGTTGGCGTCGATGGCCTTGAAATGCCCGTCATGCATGCCTGCGGCCATGATGTGCACATTACCTCTTTGCTCGGCACGGCGCGGCAAATGGCGCGCATGAAAGACCGGTGGAAAGGCACGATCCTGTTCATCGTCCAGCCCGCGGAAGAGCGCGTTGGCGGTGCCAAGGCGATGGTGCAGGACGGGCTATATACCCGTTTCCCTAAGCCCGATTATGCGCTGGCCTTCCATGTGGCAGCAGAATTGGAAACCGGCAAAATCGCAGCAGCAGAGGGCATTCAATATTCGTCCGCTGACAGCGTCGACATCCGCGTTCCCGGTATCGCCACGCACGGCGCTGCGCCGCATCTTGGCCGTGACCCCGTCTACATCGCGTCGCAGATCGTCGTTGGTCTGCAATCGGTCATCAGCCGCGAAAAGGGCCCCTTGGACGCTGGCGTGATTACCGTTGGTGCATTCCACGCCGGGACAAAGCATAACATCATTTCGGAATATGCCGATTTACAGGTGACCGTGCGCGCCAACAGCCAAGCGGTTCGAGATCAGCTGATTGCCTCGATTGAGCGTGTGGCAAAGGGTATTGGCGCGGCCAATGGTTTGCCTGCGGATAAATTGCCGATTGTAAAGGTGAGCGAAAGCACGCCCGTCACCGTTAATGACGCGGCGCTTGCCCGCCGCTTGAATGGCGCAATTGCGTCGGCATTGGGTAGCGACGTTGTTGTGCCATTCCGCCAAAGCAACATGGGCGCAGAGGATTTTGCGTTCTTCGTCGATCAGCAATTTGGCATTCCGGGCTATTATTTTGCGGTCGGCGGGACAAATCCCGAATGGATTGCCGCTGCGAAAAATGGCGGACCAGCCGTGGCCGGGCACCATTCGCCCTTGTTCAAGATCGATCCCGAACCGTCAGTCCGCTTGGGCATTGAAGCGATGACAGCCGCCGCGTTGGATTTGCTTGGAACAGGCAAAAACTGATTGCGAATATCTGGCAGGTTACGGAGCGGCGACAATGGCGCGAAAAAATCGCGATTTTTATGACTCTGACGAAGAGTCCATTGCGCCCGAAGTAACCTGCTGGCTGTGTTCGCGCCCGATGGGTGCGGTCACCGAATGGCATCATCCTGTGCCCAAAAGCCGGGGTGGCAAGGAACGGCAGCCGGTGCACCCGATTTGCCATCGGACCATTCATGCCAATTTCACCAACAGCGATCTCGAAAAGCGTTTTGCAACCGTTGATGCGTTGTTGGCGCATGCAGAAATCGGACGGTTCGTGGCATGGATTGCCAACAAACCGTCCGACTTTAACGCGCCGACGAAGGACCGGCGTTAGCGTTTAGCCGCGCCGCTTCAGTCGCGGCTAAATACTATGAGATGGACCCGATGCCGCTTCGCCGCGCGTTTTCCAGAGCGAAAAGAATATGCCTCCCAAAATCAGGGCAAAGGTGACGGCCAGGCTCAGGACGGGCGGGAACTTGTCGCCGTCCATCATAAAGTCTGAAACGAAGATCTTCGAACCGATGAAGACCAAAACCAGTGCCAGCGCATATTTGAGATAATGGAAACGATGGACCATCGCGGCGAGTGCGAAATACAAGGCACGCAGGCCCAAAATCGCCATGATGTTTGACGTGTACACAATGAACGTGTCGGTGGTGATGGCAAAGATTGCGGGTACCGAGTCCACTGCGAACACAAGGTCGGCGAGGTTGATGACGACAAGCGCGAGGAACAATGGCGTCGCAGCGCGCACTATCTTGCCGGTCTTGTCATCTGGTACCTTCACAAAGAACTTCTCGTCATGAAGCTCTTTGGTCACGCGCATATGCGTTGAAATATATTTGACCACCGGGTTCTTGGCGACGTCCATTTCCTGATCGCCAGAAAACAGCATCTTGATGCCAGTTCCGATCAGGAAAGCCGCGAAGATATACAGCGTCCAATAATATTCCTGCACAATGGCAGCGCCAGCGGCAATCATCAGGCCACGCAAGATGATGACGGCGATAATGCCCCATAGCAATGCGCGGTATTGGTACTTTCGTGGAATCGCGAAGAAGGTGAAAATCAGGCTGATGACAAAGACATTATCAATCGACAGCGCCTTTTCGATGAAAAAGCCTGTGTAATATTTCATGCCCATGTCGGCCCCTTTTTGGAACCAGACCCAAAGGCCGAAGAGCATCGCAATACTGATGTAAAACGCCGACAGCTTCAGGCTTTCGGCGATACCCATCTCTTTGTCTTCCTTGTGCAAAATGCCAAGGTCAAACGCGGTGAGCGCGATCACGATGCCGATAAAGGCCAACCAGAACCAAGCCGGTGTGCCCAGCCAGTCCATCATCAAAAATTCCATGAAATCATTCCCTGTTCTGTACGTGCCGACGCCGCGCGGATTTAACCGCGCGCGGCGTCAGCTTTCAAATCACGTCTTTTTAAGGCGCAGATGACGACCAAAAGAGGCATGCGCGTGGCGCGCCAACCGATCCTTGATCGCTAGCTTCAATCGCTTCAGTTTTTGGATTCGAAACATGTCTGGCCAACGCCGTGAAATTTCGGCGCGCAGTTCGCGATCAATTTTTTGGTGATATTGCATCAATCGAAATGACGAAAAAGTCATGACTACATCCTCTTGAACATTGTTTAAGTTCAATCGGATGTTCCGGGCAAAGCCTAGCGTATTTCGGGGGTTTGAAGACCGCCTGACCAATGCACCGGAAACATCCGATGCGGCCGACATCACGTTCCTTCCGAAGAAGCGAAGCGCCAGAGGGGCCCGGTCCGCTTGAATCTTCTGGAGCAAATTCGTCCGAATTGCAAGCCCGTTTTGATTGCCCTCGCGGGGGCTTAGCGAATTAATCCCTCAACAGGTCGTTGATTGCGGTCTTTGCGCGGGTCTGTGCATCGACGCGTTTTACAATGACCGCGCAGGAAAGATTTGGGCCCGGGCTGCCGTCGGGAAGCGCTTTGCCCGGGAGCGAACCTGGCACAACAACCGAATAAGCCGGCACGCGGCCGACAAAGATTTCGCCGGTTGTCCGGTCAATAATCTTGCTGGTGGAACTAATGAAAACGCCCATCGAAAGCACTGCGCCTTCTTCGATAACGACGCCTTCGACAACTTCTGACCGTGCACCAATGAAGCAATTGTCTTCGATGATAACGGGGCCAGCCTGCAGCGGTTCAAGTACGCCGCCAATGCCGACGCCGCCGGACAGATGGACATTTTTGCCAATTTGCGCGCAGCTTCCGACCGTTGCCCATGTGTCGACCATCGTGCCTTCATCGACGCGTGCGCCGATATTTACAAAGCTGGGCATCAACACAACATTCTTGCCGATGAAGCTGCCGCGCCGCGCGACGGCACCGGGCACAACGCGGAATCCCGCGTCCCGGAATCGGTTTTCGCCCCATCCTGCAAATTTGGACGGAACCTTGTCATAGGCAGGGGCACCAGCTGCACCGCCGTCGACCACGACATTGTCATTCAACCGGAACGACAACAAAACAGCCTTTTTCAGCCATTGGTTGACCTGCCAACTGCCATCCAGCTTTTCCGCAACGCGCAGTGATCCGTCATCAAGACCAGCCAATGCGGTTTGTACGGCGTCGCGCACCTCGCCTTGGGTTGCGCTGCTGATCGCGTCACGGGCGTCCCATGCGGCGTCAATGATGGCGGTTAGTTGTTCAGTCATGCGGCTCTTTCAAAGCTGTGAATTTCCGATAGCCATTGGGTCACATCGGAAATTTCATGGTCGATATGGTCTTGATGGGCTGCGCTATCAGCTTCGTCTTCATGTTTCACCCAAATTGTGCGCATGCCCAACGCTTTGGCCGGCACGAGATTATGCGCAGAATCTTCGACAAAAAGTGCGCGTGTGGCGTCGATTTTCAGTTCGCTGCACAAGGCGTCATAACTGCCAGCGAATGGCTTTGGCATATGCTGCATCCGGTGGATGTCGAAAATATCCTCAAACACATCGTCCAGACCGCGGGCGGCCAACACGCGCTCGGCATAAGGTGCATCAGCGTTGGTGAAGATAATTTTCCGGCCCGGTAAAGTATTGATATACCTACGTAAATCCGGCGCGGGTTGCAACAGGCTCATGTCAACCTCATGCACAAAATCGAGATAGCGGTAAGGGTCAACGGCATGTTCAGCCATCAGTCCGCCCAATGTCGTGCCATATTTCTTCCAATAACGATGCCGGATTTCATGTGCTTCGACAGAGCCAATTTGGAAATGATCTTCGACATATAGGGCAATACGATCCCGGATCTGGGCCATGATATTCGCCTCCGGGCCATATAAGGTGAGGTCGAGATCAAAGATCCATGTGTCGATATCGGTGAAATATGATTGCATGGTCCGCGCGTAACAACGCGTTGGGAATATCTCAATAACCATGTTATGATTGGCGAAAGCGATTGGTGCGTAAAAGGGCGATCCCGCATAGAGGTTTGCAATGTCATGAGCTCAGCTTTGTCCGATCGTAAGCCGGTCATCGGCGGGTCGATTATATGTGCATTGTCGCTTTCGGCCTGCGGCGGTGGCGGCGGCGGGGTCAATTCGACCCCACCTCCACCCCCTCCAGTTGTGGCGCCACCCCCTCCAACCCCGCCGCCGCCACCACCACCCGCGCCAAGTTTTGCGACAGCGGAATTTAATCGGTCGGACGGTCCGGGCTTTCACAACGCGATAACGGCCTATCGCACCGGCGCAACCGGATTGGGCGTGACCGTGGGCGTTATTGATTCTGGGATTGATCCCAACAGCCATGAATTCACCGGGCGTATTCACGCGCAGTCGGGTGATGTCACGGGCGCAGGCAGGCCGCTTGGCGACGATGACGGCCATGGGACGGAAGTGACGCGTGTGCTGGCCGCCGCCAAGGATGACCGTGATGTCCATGGCATTGCTTTTAACGCGACGATTTTGGCATTGCGTGCGGACCAAGCCGGCAGCTGCACCACAGCCGCGCCCGGTGAGGATCAGGCGCAATGCGCGTTTTTTGACTCCGCGATTGCAGCAGGCGTGGACCGCGCCACCGACAATGGTGCGCGCGTTGTAAACATATCTCTGGGCGGCGCAGGTGGCGCGAGTGCCACGCTTCGTGCGGCGATTAACCGCGCGACTCAGGCAGGCATTATCATCGTCGCTTCGGCTGGTAATGAAGGCAATGATACAGTGCCTGCCTTCGACCCCAACAACCCAAGCCCGTTTGCCCAGGCATTGTTGGCCAATGGTAACGGCCTGGTCATCATCGCTGCGTCGGTCGATGATCAGGGCGTGATTTCGAATTTCAGCAACAAGGCTGGCTTTTCGCAGGCGTCGGTTTTGTCGGCACTGGGGCAGGGCATTTGCTGTGAATATCGGGATGACACGATTTACCGGTTCGACCAAAATGGTCAGACAATCACCCGCGTTTTCAACGGCACATCATTTTCCGCGCCGCAGATTGCCGGTGCCGCAGCATTGCTTGCGCAGGCTTTCCCGAACCTGACAGGATTGCAAATCGTCAACCTGTTGCTGACGTCCGCACGTGATGCGGGCGACCCCGGCACTGACGCAATTTATGGCCGCGGTATATTGGATATTGGGCGCGCCTTTGCGCCCGCCGGAACGACGTCATTGGCGGGCACAACAATAGCCGTTCCGCTTTCGGGCGATGGTGGCACAACAAGTGGCCCGATGGGTGATGTTGCGATGTCCAATCGTCCCGTGAACGCGGTGATCCTGGATAGCTATGGCCGTGCATATGACATCGACCTTGCGCATGGTTTGAATGCCACTGCGCCCCGTTTGCGGTTAACGCCTGCGCTTATCCATCAGGGGCTGTCGGTCAGCGCGGTTGATGGCACAACCCAAATTGCATTTTCTATCAGCGACAGCGGCGGTGGTACAGCCAGCATCTTGCCGCTTGCGCTTTCGGACGGGCAAGCGCGACAGGCGCGGTTGTTGGCAGGCCGGGTGAGCGCAGACATTAGCAAAGATACCCGCTTTAGTCTGGGGATCCGGCAAACGGCCGCCAATCAGATTGCGGCCCTGCAAGATATGGCCAGCAGCGCCTTTTTGACCGCTGGTGAGGCACGGATGGAGGGCGGCTTTGAACGCCAGCCGGGCAATTCCTTTGCCCTGCGACAGAAATTGGGTGCTTTCGGGCTGACGGGCAGCGTCGAACATGGCGACGCCCGTCTGTATGAAGGTGCCGGCGACAAGTATCTCCGCCGCGGTACGCGCGAATATCCCTATGCAACATTAGGGCTCTCGCTGGATCGGACGATCGGGCCGGCAAGACTGGCGCTGGGTGCCAATTGGATGCGGGAGGATGAAACGATCCTAGGTGCCCGCTTTGCCAACTTCATCGGCCGCGGCGGTGCGCGCAGCCTGTTCGTTGACGGCAATATGGAAGCGACCTTGCTGCAGGATTGGTCCATCGGCACCAGTTGGCGGCAAGGGTGGACCTATGCCAATGCGGGGCCGACACTGACGGGACAAAGCCTGCTGAGGAGCAACGCATTTTCCTTTGACGTCACACGGGCCAACGCATTTGCCTATGGCGACCGGCTGGCGTTTCGGTTGGCCCAACCGCTGCGCGTCACCAGCGGCGGCCTCGCGCTAAATGTGCCCATTGCCTATGATTATGCGACGCTTACGCCGACATTCGGCATCAGACGCTTCAGCCTTGCGCCACAAGGCCGCGAAATCGCGAGCGAGATTGCGTGGATATTGCCAATAAGCGGCGGCTATGTCTCGTCAAACCTGTTCTGGCGACAGGAACCGGGGCATTTCGAAAGCGCGCCGGATGACATCGGCGTGGCGTTCCGGCTGCAGTTCGGTTTTTAAACCGTAAAGCTCTCTCCGCAGCCGCAACTGCCGGTGGCGTTGGGATTATTGAAGACAAAGCCAGCGGCAAATTCATCTTCGACCCAATCCATGATGGATCCGACGAGATAGAGCACCGAGCCGCCATCGATATAGAGCACGCCGCCCGGCGTTTCGATTTTTTCATCGAAGGCGATGGCTTCGGACACATAGTCGACTGAATATGCGAGGCCCGAACAGCCCCGACGCGGCGTGGACAGCTTCACGCCAATCGCGCCTTCGGGTGCCTTGGACATCAGCTCGGCAATCCGCGCTTCCGACGCGGGCGTCAGGGTGACTGCAGCGGGGCGAACGCGGGTTTTTACATCGGTCATAACATTCCAAGCTCCAGACGAGCTTCATCGGTCATATTGGCGGGCGACCATGCGGGTTCCCAGACCAAATTTACTTCAGCATCACCAATGCCCGGTACCGCGCCAACGCGCAGTTCAACTTCACCCGGCATGGATTCCGCTACCGGGCAATGCGGGGTCGTCAGTGTCATTGTCACAAGCGCATGGCCGTCATTGATCTCGACATTGTAAATCAGGCCAAGGTCGTAAATGTTCACCGGAATTTCCGGGTCATAAATTTCCTTAAGCGCGGCAATGACCGCTTCGTACAAATCGCCGTCGGGTTCGCCCGGTGATGGCGCAGCAGGTTTCTGCGCGAGAAAGCCTTCCAGATAATCCTTCTTGCGGGCCAATGTCTCGCCAGGCGTTTCGACGGCGTTTTCCACGCGCGCACGGGGCGGCTTTTCGACGCTATCAACTTCTTCTATCCGGATGTTCTCGTTCATCCAAAAATCCTTTTCACCCGTTCCAGCCCGCGCACCAGCGCTGCGACATCATTTTCGTCATTATAAATACCAAAGCTCGCCCGCGCAGTGGCGGGGATGCCCAGATGGTCCATCAGTGGTTGTGCGCAGTGGTGGCCAGCACGAATGGCGACATTTTCTTCGTCCAATATCGTGCCGATATCGTGCGGATGGATGCCTTCCATGCTGAAGGACACGATGCCAGCGGACTTTTCCGGACCGTATAAGGTGACCGAATTGATGCCACGCAAGGCGTCACGCGTTTGCGCGGCGAGCGCACTTTCATGCGCAAATATCGCCTCGGGACCAAAGCTGTCGATAAAGTCGATCGCGGCGTGCAGGCCGATCACTTCGATAATCATCGGGGTGCCCGCCTCAAACCGCGATGGCGCCGGGGCGTAGGTCGTCTTTTCAAAGGTCACACGATCAATCATCGCGCCGCCGCCTTGCCATGGCGGCATGGAATCCAGCGTTTCCGCCTTTGCCCACAACACGCCAACGCCGGTTGGGCCGTATAATTTGTGGCCGGACATGACGTAAAAGTCGCAGTCCAGCTCAGCCATGTTCAGCCGCATGCGCGGCGCGGCCTGACAGCCATCGAGCATGAGCTTGGCACCAACGGCATGTGCAGCCTTGGCAACACGCTTTACGCCAAGGACCGACCCCAGCACATTGGACACATGCGCAAGCGCGACGAGCTTATGCTGTGCAGTCAGGTTCGCTTCCAACCAGTCGAGGTCAATTAGGCCGTCGTCGGTCAGTGGGCAGACGTCGATATGCGCGCCGACCTTTTGCGCCAGCATCTGCCACGGTACGATATTGCTATGATGCTCCAACTGGCTGAGCATGATGCGGTCGCCAGCGTTCAGATTGGCGGGGCCCCAGCTTTGCGCGACCAAATTGATGCCCTCGGTCGCGCCGCGCACGAACACGACTTCGTTCGGCGATGCTGCGCCGATGAACCGCGCCACGCGCGCGCGCGCCGCCTCAAACGCGACAGTCATATTGGCCGAGCGGGCATAGACGCCGCGGTGGACGGTTGCATAATCGGCGCCGCCGGCACGCATCATCGCGTCGAGCACCACCTGCGGTTTTTGCGCCGTCGCGGCGGTATCGAGATAATGCCAGTTGTTCGCAAGGCCGGGGAATTGGTCGCGAAGGGCGGTGGTGGTCACACCAAATCCCCCAATTTTGCCAGCGCTGCTTCGGTCAGCGCCTCTTCATCAGCCGCGCCTTCAAACACGCCCGCGACAAAGGCCTGCAACATCAGCTTCTTTGCCTCGGCAGGGGTAATGCCGCGCGCTTGCAGATAGAAAAGTCCCATGGCGTCCAACTCGCCAATCGCGCAGCCATGGGCGCATTTGACGTCGTCGGCGTAAATTTCGAGTTCGGGCTTGGCGTTGGCGGTTGCGCTGCGGTCCAGCAACATCGCTTTGACGGACTGCACGCTGTCGGTTTGCTGGGCATCGCGTGCCACGGCCACTTTGCCAAGATAGGTGCCGGTCGCCGTACCCGCCAAGACGGAGCGGACAATCTGCGATGATGTTGCGCCGGGTTCGGCATGGGTGACAGTGGTGATGACCTCAAGCGTTTGCGTGCCGCCACCAATTTGCACTGCGCCGAGTTTGAAATCAGCGCGCTCGTGCAGTGTGACGTTAAGCTCGACCCGCCCATAATCGCCGCCGATATTCAGCACATGGATCGCCGCGGTGGCGCCTTTTCCGATCGCGATGTCCAGTTGATGGATCGTTCCGCTGTCCTGAATAATCGTCCGCGCAAAGGTTCCACCCGCAGGGACGATGATGCTTTCGGGCGCAGGCAATGGCCAAGCCGCCTCGACAGCGGCAATGTCGCTGTAGCGCCAAGCTTCGTCATGCCGCGTTGGGAGCGCAATGGTCATGGGCGCAAAACCTCTTTGTGCCTTTGTGCCATCGTGCGCACAAAATTAGACTCGCACAAAGGCACAAAGGCACGAAGAAGAACAAGGGTAATGCCTGCGGCGCTCATGCCGCCAATTCCTTATAGCCGTCACGCTCCAGCTCAAGCGCGAGCTCCGCGCCGCCGGTCCGCGTGATGCGGCCACCGTCGAGGACATGCACAAAGTCGGGTTTCACATAATCGAGCAGCCGCTGATAATGGGTGATCAGCAGCACAGCCTTGTCCGGCTTGCGCATGATGCGGTTGATGCCATCACCCACCGTGCGCAGCGCGTCGATATCGAGGCCGCTGTCGGTTTCGTCGAGGATCGCGAGCGCCGGGTCGATGATACCCATCTGTACCATTTCGTTGCGCTTCTTCTCGCCGCCGGAAAAGCCGACATTCACCGGGCGCTTGAGCATCTCCATATCCATGCCAAGCGCTCCCGCCTGTTCGCGTGCGACCTTCAGGAATTCACCACCGGTCAGCGGCGCCTCACCGCGATATTTGCGCTGTGCATTGAGCGCCTCGCGCAGGAACTGGACGTTCGATACGCCGGGAATTTCGACCGGATATTGAAAGCCCAAGAACAGACCAGCGGCGGCGCGCTCATGCGGTTCGAGGGCGAGCAAATCCTGCCCGTTGAAGGTCACCGAACCCTCGGTCACCTCATAACCGGGGCGCCCCGAAAGCACATAACCCAGCGTCGATTTTCCCGCGCCATTCGGACCCATGATCGCATGGATCTCGCCCGCGTTCAGCGAGAGCGCGAGGCCTTTAAGGATAGGCTTGTCGCCAACATTGGCGTGGAGGTTATTTAT
>CAZCXQ010000038.1:0-13974 GCA_964502655.1 uncultured Sphingorhabdus sp. | reverse complement strand
TGTCTAGTTGTTGCTTTTCGAATTCTTCTTGTCTGCATACCAGGTTGTATGCATCGATATCTAGTAGTTGTTCAAGCTCGTCTTTGAGCAGCTTGTTCAAGTCCTTTGGACTGAGTGCGTCAAGTTCCCAGCTTGTTCTGCCAAACTCTGCAACATAGTTGCTTGCGCGTGGATCACTGAACTTGGCTGGGTTTGGTGGTGGATTGAATTTCTTGATTTGGTCGTAGTTGAGTGCAATGCGCTTGACCTCAACACTTGAGCCAAAAATCTGCATTCGTTCTTGGATATCTCGTACCATATCCATACCAGATGGGTCATGGTCGCCCAGGTACAAGATGACAGTTTGTTTGCCACCATCTTCTTTTTCAATGAATCTTTCAGCTGACTCATGCATTGCACTAGCTGAACTATAGCCACGGTTCACCATCAACGTTACATCGTATTTCCTGGTGATTGGTTCTAGTACGCCAGACAATGCATCCTTCTCAACCCAGACTTCAACATAATATTCTTGGTTGGCCCATCTGTCGCGTCTGTACTGCTTGACAGCTGCATTGGCGATGTCTTGTATTGAGTCCCATTGTGCAACCTTCTTTGGTTTTCGTACACGATCTTCAATAAAGTCCCAATCAACAAAACCATACATCCTGGCTTCTGTAAGAAGTGTCGACAGTTTTGCATATTCACTAGCCTGGTTTGGAATAACATCGCGTGATACAAGCTGGTAGTACAGCTGTCTGAGTGTCATTCTGTAACCTTGCTCTTGGTATTCTTCCACGATTGTTACAATTTTCTCAAAGATTTCGCGCTTTCGTGTAGTCCACTTTTTTGGTTCTAGATATTGTTGCTTCATTAGGCACTCACCAATCTCTTTGCTCTAATACTGTCAATTCGTTTGACTATTCTGACTGCATCTTGCAAACATGCTAAGTCATATCTCATCATGTATTCCTTATCAGCTTCATCAATAGAATTGACAAAAATCTCTAATGTTTCAGCTGTTTTTCCATTTTCTATCGTGTTATTCATGGTTATTCTGGGGTATTCTGGGTTAATAAATCTATTCTATATAGAAATGATAGTTTGTGCCTAGTCGCCAACTGGAAATGATTCCCAGGAACCATTGAAGATAGTACCATCATTATTGGTTGCAATTCCACGGGCCCACCAGGTACCACGTTTTGCAGTTGTGCTGTAGAATACTTTGTTGTTGTCATCACTGTCAACATATCGAATCTGTCCATCAGTGCCAGGTGGATTAACTTTGGTTGCAGTGCGAACCAGTCTAGTACCGTTTGGCATTTCGAATTCCATTTGCACGGTTGTGGTGTTGGTGAGATTGTAGATGGTGTCATCTGGTCTTTTCATTGTAATTGTAGTGACAGTGCCTTTGTTGCCTACACGAATTACTTTTGCGTCTTTGTTTGCCTGGATGCTCATAGGTCTTGTGAATCTTTTACAGTGCTGGAACTAGATAAACTATCCTTGACTGTACTATCCTGGGCCAGTGTGTCTTTGATGTACGAAGTCAAAAATAGAATTAGATTGAATAGTGTTATTGCTAATGTGTCTGTAACTGGGTTTAGTGATTCTGATAGGTTGATGATGAATTTTCTTAGGCCAGTTACATTGTCATCTATTATTATCGCTGGTTCTGCAAGTGTTCTTTTTGCTATCTGTACCGTAGCTACCTGGTCTGCAAAATTGATAGCTGACTCTGTAATATTTCTGAATGCAAAGTAGATTCTGGTTAATGTTTCAGACATTGGTACTGACTCTGAGATATTTGCTATTGCAGTGCGCTGAGCTACAACACTGTCTGAATCTGAGATACTTGGTTCTGAAATGTTGCGCTTTGCCATCAAGATCCTGACAGTTTGGTCTGCAAAGTTTACAATGGGTTCTGATATTGTACGGAATGCAAAGTAGATTCTGGTTGCTACATCGTTGAATATCACATTTTCTGACATATCTGCAACTTTCTTGGCCTGACCTACAACACTGTCTGATATTGGAATTGATTGTGCAGCTGTATCAAATTGATTTACGTCGCCAAAGAGTGCATCATCAAAGATGGCCCTGGCTGGTTCCAAGATGACACGTTTGAAGATTGCTATCCTGGACAAGACCTCACTAACTACAACGTTTTCTACCAGAGCAGCTTTGGCCAGTAATGTTCTAGCTAGTGAGTCTGATATGGTGATTGCTGGTTCTGAGATATCTGCCAACCTCATTCTGATTCCAGTTACGATATCATTCCAAGTGTAAGAATCTAGAGCCACATCAAACTGGGTATCACTTCCAAAGATTGCGTCATCGAACTTTGCTGATGCAGAAGGCTCAAAGATTCTGCGTTTGTATGTGACTTGTCTGTTTATTGAATCATCCACTGGTGTGGATTCTGTCAGAGTGAAATAGTATAGGGCCTTGATGTCGAATTGTTGCTGGTCACCGAAGATGGCACTATCAAACTTGTAGTCTACTGGCACATTTTGTAATTGTATTGGAATAATAAAAAGAAAGTGGGATTAGGCGTTCATGGATTGTTTTAGCCATACTAGAAGATCCCCAGTTAGATGTTGTACACCTGGCTGCAACTGCATTCTTTCTAGATATGCAATGATATCATGTATTTCACTTGGTGCCAGCTCTATGAATCCTGGTTCATTCATTACGTTTCCAATTCTGCGGGCCAGCTCATTCAATGCATAGACTTCTTTGATGTCTTTTGGTGCTATAAAAAATAACAAGTGTCGTACAAGTCCTTTACCGTAGGTGAAGTCTGGAGCTTCCAGTCTGAGCTGCGCATCTGATTTTGTATGGCCTTTGTCATCGTAGATTTGTTCTACCATGTCAATGCTTTTGACATTTCTAACAATGTCATATTCTAGCATTGGTTTGGTTAAATCGAGTTTGATTTTACCCATAGTTATTCTGGAATATTCTGAATTAATAAGAGTTACAGTACACGTTTCATTACTTGGTTTTTTGTACCATCTGGAGCTACACAAAAGAAGTTATTATTATAATTCATAAAGAATCTTGCATGGTTGTCTTGTTTCGTCTGGCTCGTCATTATGATATTCAATTATTCGCACTCTGCCTTTAGGTAATGCTAGTTTTATTTTTTGGGCCTCTGTAATGGCATCATTTATTGATGATTCTATTCCCTTTGAAGTTGAGATTTCGAGTGTTTTTTGTGCATTTGTTCTGAATGTTTTTTGTTTTGATATGATTTCAGTTTCTTCCAGATCCAACACTTCAACTAATATTTTCATTAGTAAATCTGTCTCCCAGATCCGCCATTATACAATGCGGTTTGTTGCTCTGCACTCACTATTTTATTCCACATTGATATTTCTGCCAAATATCCAGAGAAATAATTCCCACCACTTGTAAGTCTGCCAACATTCATGGCAGAATTTTGATTTGTGGTTGTCGCACCTGTGTGATCTCTGTTTTCCTGTTCCAAGTTTGCATCATTACGTTTGAGTTTAACTTGGTTAGATCCTATGGTATCATCAAATGAAAATACATAGAAATACCAATTTGTAGTATCTGGAACGTAGCTATTGCTTGAAATCATAGAATAAACATCAAACCCAGCCACGCCATCAATGTATGAAAAAACAATCCTTCCAGATGATAAACATTGGAATTGAAAACCATTATGTGATCCAGATGATGATGTGGACATGAATGTGTTTGTACTTGAAGTGTTTCCAGCCTTCATCCATAAACAAATTGTAAATAATGTGTTAAGAGCTCCCACAAAATTAAATTGTGTTAGGGAGCTTCCAGCTACTCCAAAATCATTCACACCATCAAATAACATAGAATAATTGAAAGGCCCACTGGCTTGATTGTATGTTGCACCTGTGATCTGCAAGTCGGCTGCACTTCCAAGACTTGCTGCTGCTGCTGATTCGTTGATAATGTCACCTGATGCCTCATTGAATTTGTAATATGCCTTAAGATCAGTATCATCTATTGGTACTACTGTTTTTAGTGAGCCTAGCAGAGCTAGATTATGCAGATTGAATCCAGAATTTAGAATGGTTGATTTGTGAGCATATAGAATATTATGAAGAAATTTTGGTGATGTGTGTCTGCCTTTTCTATATTCATCATAATTTGCAAAGTTTTTTTGTAGTGTTCTAGTTTTTAATGATTTTTTGATTACAGAGAATTGTTGTTTTCTGATTGCATTGTATAGTTGTTTTTCATTCATATATGATAGTAGTGTCTGATACTGTGATTTGATCGAAATGTCATTAATTTCTTTTTTATTTGTGCAGTTTTCATTGATTATTTTGTTGCGAATGTTAAATGGCACAAATAAGGGAATTGGTTTTAATGTATTCATTTACGGCTCTACTGCATAGGCAGCTACTATTGAAGCATCTGTAGTGCTAAAGCATTCAAGTGTGAGTATTGCAGTCTTGTTTGCAGATATGTTGGTTGGGGCAGCGGCCCCAATAAACTTCCAAGATGGGAAAGTGAATGTGCGTGTAGAGCCATCTGCAAGTATCTTGATGGTCTTGCGTTTTCCTGTACCCTTGTTTGATGTCGTATAGGTGATGTTACCAGTAATATCATGTGTCATAGTTTCTTCTGTATCAAAGTCGATATCTACAGTACCAGTGGTTGGTGTGAGTGCAGCTATTGTGTCTACGATTCCATACATGGTCTGTTTCTTAGTCCAGGTCTGCGCTAGTCCGATTGCTGGCAATGTGTCAGTACCAGTGATTAGTGGTAGGTTCAAGATTCTATCTGCACCAGTCAGTGCAGCTGAGGTGATTACATACTTGAAGGTTCCAGCTGGATTAAACAAGTTAAGGGTTCCACCGTTGTTGATTGTCACACCACCAGCTAGTAGTGTTGCGCCAGCTGCCACCCATAATGCGTAAGCGTTTGTAATTGTAACGTTTGAACCAGCTATTGGTGCGCCAACTATTTTCAAGCTAGATGCATTTGGTACAGTTCCAGCACTTGGATTGGTCAATGTTGCCTGATTGATCTTATCCGTCACATAATCACCAGTCTGTGGTGTTGTTGCAAATGCTACAGTCGCAGCTGGTACACTTAATGCGCCAATGAATTCACTGGCTCCACCTTCTGGTGTTGATGTTGGTGTCAGTATTAGGGCCACAGTTGTTGTGGGGCTGATTGTTTGACCAGCTGTGAAACTTTGTGCTACTGCAAGACCAGCTAATGTTGTTGTTGCATCTGGAAAAGTAATACTTCGATTGTCTTGATGTGCTGAGATCAATGTCAATGTCTTACCAGTTACGGCACCAGACAATGTTGTTGTAATGCGCTTGGTTGTATCTGCTACATCAGAAAATATTGGCCTTGGATAGATTGTATCTTCATTTATCACATGAGCTGCATTCCACGCAGTAAGTGAAACTTGTTTGGTTCCATCGTTAGAACCAGTGACTACAACACTGTGATAAATTCCAGCTACCATTTAGTTACCCAGCTGTAATTGTCCAGGTTACTTGTAGTTGGTCGTTTGTTTGTAACGCCACTGGGGTGAATGTGTTTTCATGTCCCATCACACCGTTTACTGGTGGGCCAGCATCATCAAAGAGTGCAGCTTTCTGTACAGCTGTGAATGCGCCTGACGCTGTGAAAGTGTGTTGTATTGTACTGGTGTTTGTGCCAGTGGTATGTGACCTGGTAGTAGCTTGAATTCTTGCAAGTCCGTTTGTCGTGATTTCACCAGTGAGTGATGTATCTGATGCGTTTGGTGCAGATGCGTTTTCCGATAATCCAATGTAGTTAAATCCAGAACCAGATTTTGATGTGGTGGTGTACATGTCTACATGTATTTCATCCCTGCCACCGTTTGTGAGAAGATTATCAATCCATTCTTTTTGAGCTGGGCTTAGATTGTCCTGGTTGAATACTGCATGACTGATTATTTTTGGTTGCTCATAGCGGCCACGTTTTCCATCTACACCGACAAGTGGGCCATTTTTATCATAGACCCATTTGCGAATTGTGTACTTGACAAAACCCCGAACTGGTGCATGGGTTGGAACTTTTCTTGTTTGCAACACCTGGGCTTTTAGTGGTGCATCACCAGCTGGAGTTTGATTGATTGGTAATTCAATTTCTTTTTTTGTCATTGTAGGCCATCCAGTAATTTTTGTTTACATGGTTTGCAAAGTGCTGGCATTGTGTGGCCAGTGAGTTTACCCTTCCACTTGAATTCTGTTTCTGCGCCACACTGGTTGCACGGTGCAACACCAACATGTTCATGCTCTACCTCAGCCATGTGTGCTTCATACTCAGCTGGGTCTGTGAATCCTAATTCGTGTACAAAACATTTGATGACAATAGGATCTGGTTTGATATCTGCTAGCTTGACTGCCATAGGTTGACTCAAAAATTATTCTATAAAAGATATTTGTAAAAATCTAATAGGTTTTAGGTTTAGATAGCTGACTTCCAGTTTTTCTTTTGTCCTGGTGGCCATCCGTTTTCATCGCGCTTATTCCAATCATCATATTGAGGCCAACCAGTGGGCCATTTTGGATTGCTACCAACTTGCAAAGTTTTTGGCTTCCATCCTTTCATTGCATCTGGTGTTTGTTGGTTCCACCATGGGTTTTGCATTGGGTCGGTGTCGGTTTCTGGTGTTGCAAGCTCGTCTTCGATTCCCATATCACGTGCAAGTTTCTCAACGTTGATCAGTCCTTCCATCACCATGTCTTTTTTGATTTCATATTGCTCTTTGTCGATGAGTGTGTGGATTTTTGGTTTTCTGAAATGATGCTTTAGTAAGACTGGCACCTTCTCTGCATTGTCCACTTCATCTGGTTCAACATCAAACAGAATTGCAAGTATCAAGTCATAGAATGTGTTTACAATTTCTTCTAACTTTTCTTGTTCTGGCCTGATGTCTGTTTCCAGGAATGCTTCGACTGCATCACGGTCTGATGTACCACCAAGTCTGCCAGCTTTGCCTTTTGCAATCAAGAATGGTGGTACTCCGTAGAATCCGATGATTTCTTCTATCTTGGCATTTTCAATTCCAATCAGGCCAGCAATGTCGCCATGGTCACCAGCTCCACCAGTGATGTTTTCGACTGACTGTGTGACACTGATGTCTTTACCAGCTGAGTTGTTCAGCTTGTAGTTGAAGTCATTTAGAATTGTGTCGATATTTGCATAGTCACGCGCTGGAATTGTAAGCTTGAAGATTCGTGGTTTGTGCCAGGTGTATTCAGCACCCTGGATGTAGTCTTTTGCGTTGATTAGTATTAGTGCGCGGCCAGCATCCTCTACACCTTCGATGTCTGACTTGCCATAAAATGTTGAAAAGAATTTGTTGTTATTCACAGTCATGATGTAGATCATTCTGTTTTTGTCCAGGTAACCAGAGTTTGTGTTTAGGCCCACAATCTGCACAGCTTCCAGGTCGCCAGTGTCATAGCTGAGTATGGGCCGCTTGGTGAATTCTGGTTCAAAGACTCGCAGAACTTGTGGTATCATGTATTTACCAGATTCATCGCGGTACTCTGGAAATACACCAATTACTGCGCGGCCTTGCTCGCGTTTGTCCATGTAGCCTTCAAAGAGATTTTCTTTTAGCTTTAGTTTTTTCATCAGTCTGTCAATCCAGGCTTTGATTTCATTGGGTGTTTTTTCTTCATTCCAGTATGGTACTTGTATTGGTGTCTTGCGGAATTCATCAAGTGTTTCTTTGGACAAGTCTTCATCTTTTCTGGAATGCACTGTAGTGGTTCCATCATTGATGACAAGCTGAGCTATTTTGTAATTGCATTTGAAAATTGTACTTTGCTTCTGCATCAACAATCTGTATAGGGCCCTGGCGTTTGGTGCGTATGGGTCAACTGATGGAAAAACTGTGACGTTCTTTAGTGGGTTCATCTTTGGCGCGATTCTTTGCAAAGTGTCCAGGCCGTTTTTCACCCACGGTCTTGGTTGTCCCCTTTGACTCCAAGCTGGTTTGTAGTCATTTGCAATCTTCCAGGTTTTTGCATCACCTTCAATATTCCAAGATGCGTCACGTACCCTAATTCCAACTGGTGGCTGCATTGCTACTGTCACTTCGTAGGAGTTGCCAGTTTTCACAGTAGATAGAATGTAAGGTTGTGATAGCTGTGTACGCTTGTCTGGAATCGATTTGTCTTTTGCCAAGTGATTTTGGTTGGAAACTGAAATTAATTAAGATTTGTGGGTGATTGGTGCGTTGAAGGTATTATCACCCACAAACTTTGTTTGGTAATTTGATCTATTAGGACTTCTATTTATTGGAATCGTTGTATCTCGACATCATCGCCACCCATCAGGTTTGCTATCATTTTGGTGATGTCACCTTCATCAAATGCGTCTTTTTCAAAACCAACCTTGATGACAGCTGGTGGCATGTTAATCATGTATGGTAGTGCAACATAACACGCGTACCCCAGGGCCCAGAACCTATCATCATGCTTGCCAACTGGGTGTTTTACCGTAGCTTTGCCACTGTTTGTGATTTCTTCTTGTTGTTGTGTTATCTCTTTTTCCAGGTCTGATCCACGTTCTACTTTGAGTCGGCCAATGTTTAGCAAGATTCTCATTATGTGTATGATGTCCAGCATCCTGGCATTTGTCATCACTATTGGAACCAGTGGGATAGCTGACACATCAAAGAGTTCTATTGCACCATCACCAACACCAGTGCGGTCTATTCCTACTTGTTCCATTGTTATTTTGGATTGGATTAGCTGCACATCTTTTGCTATCTGGCCATATTTCACATGAGGCCATTGCTTGCCAGCATGATCATATAGTATTCCTTTTTCGAGTCGCAACACTTCCAGGTATGTAGAGTCAACACGCTTGGCCAGGTCAAGCCCACCGAAGAATTGCGGCCTTTGTGGCAGCTCGTCATCTTGTTTTGGTGGTGATATCATCAGTTGTTGCAGTAATTGTAATGCTTCTGAGCTCATACGTCTTGCACGTAGCTAATGTACAGTCTTGTTGTCAGGTTTTCATTGTCCCATTTTTGTGCATGGCTTAGATGTTCATCTGTGTTGGTTAGTGTCGGTGCGTCTGGTACAACCTGGGTGATGAGCCATTCAACATTGTTGTGGATGAATCTTAGATTGACTTGTGGTTCCACGCCATCATAATCAAAAAGAAAAACAGTTCGCTGGTAAGTGTCAAAACACTGCATTACTTGACACACCTAAAACATTTGCAGTCTTGATGATGTGCCAGGATTGGATGTGTTCTTTCATAGCTTTCTATCTGATCTTGTATGTCCTTTGGTTGTATCTTGCGATGTTCAAGTATGAATTTACCTTCATATTCATTTTCAAAAGATGATACTACTTGTGGCCCTTGAAACAATCCGAATTTGTTTTCTGCATCTTTGATTGTTAGGATCATCGGTGCTGGTTGATGCATATTGTAAAAGAAACCACGTTTTTGTGACGGTGTTGACTCAATTAGTATGGGTGTTTTGGGTAAATCTTTGCAAAGTTCATCAAGTATAGCTTGTTGTTTTGCTGAGCATTCTGCACGTAGTTCGAAATATTCCATCCATTTGTAATAAGTATCGTCATCAAACATGTCTTATGCACCATCCAATAATTAAAAACACTTTCTGCAAACTGCCCTAAATCCTACAGTGTCGGAACCGTCAAAGCATCTGTCACGGCCTTCTTTTAGATCAACTCCACATTTTTGGCAGTTGTTGATGGTCTTTGCAGTTACCCAGTCGTAGGTGTTTGGGTCTTTGAAATTCTTTGTATCTGTGGGAATGGTAGCTGGTTGAGTATTGTCTTGTTCTGTACATGATTGGTGTCTTGCGCCTTTTCCTGGTGTCCATGCTATTGGTGTGTCAACTGTGAATTTTTCACCACATACATTGCATGTGCCAGGATGCTTTGCAGCCATCAAAACTTCTGTCATGGTATGGGCCTTTGTTCTAGGATAATCATCTTGCTTCCAGCGAATCTAATACGCGCATTGATTCTGAAATTGCCAATCTCGATGTTGTAACCTTCATGTATGTGGAATTCTTTTTCGATGTGTTTATTCCATTTCTTAACATTGTTGGTTGTGAATCCATGCTGATAGCAGTGCATCTTGTGGACTCTACGCGATATGATTTTGATTGGGTTCTTTGTTGGTTTATGTGCGCTTTGCTCAGTCATACTGCAACAACACCTGGATATTCTGATTTGAATCCTTCACATGGACAGTGTATGCATGGGCCTATACCGTAACATTGTCCATGATGTTCACTTCGTGCATCACCACACTTGCAGACATCGCTTTGTTGTGGTGGCGTCATTTTTTCAATGCGGTGTAATGTGATTAGTGGAATTTCTTTGTGCCAGTAGATGTCTACGTGTTGATCTTTGTCGTAAATCACACCCATTGAATGGAGTGGATCGGTGACTTGGGCCATCATAGTTGCGCACCTTCTTTGATCATTGTTAGTAGTTCGTCTAGGTTGTTAATTTGCTGGCCAGTTAGCTTGATGATATGCTGTGAATGGGGTACGTTGTCTACTATTATCTGTACACAAACATCCTTGGTGTTCATCCTATCAAGTAGGAATTGTTGGATTACTTTTTGCAGCTTTTCGTTTGGCTGACTCATGGTTTTCTCAACGCTTCCATCTGGGCCTTGACAAACTCCATATCAGACTGCAATTCCTGGATAGCTTTCCAAATTAATTCAATACATCCAGCTGACCATTTTTTATTGATAAAATCTTTGTCGCATGTTGTACAGTGACAAAGTGTTTGTAATTCACCAAGCTTACCATATCCAAGTTCTTTGACTGGTATTACGGTGTGTTCTGGGTGTTCTGGTATGATATGCATGTTATTCACCAGTATTCTGGGTTATTAAAAGTTGAGTCAAATTAACCCATTCCTTTGGGCCATGGGTTATCACACTTCTTGTCATCCATCGCATCATTATGGTGGTAATGATGGGAATATCTTTTCAGATAGATTTCCTTACCACAGTTCTTGCACTCAAAATATTCTATGTTGTTCATTAGGAGCTCCGTGCGTCTGTGTATTTTATTTCTTCATCGATTCTATCAAAATGTACATCCAAATGCTCAAAGAATTCACCGCGATATCTAGCCATTTTGTCAGTAATTCGATTTCGCAGTTTACTATATCCCACTTTGTCAATGATTTTGATATATGATTCTAATAATCTGAGTAATTTTGTAAATGTCTTGCATGTCGTACATGTAGTCAAATCATAGGCAGATGATTCTATTTCTGTCATTTGTAAAACTTTTCCATTGTGTAAACTGTACCGACATTTGCATTAATGACATGCTTTTGATTTTTGATTTTGGGTATTGATTCTTTTAGAATTCTTCTAATGGCTTGTTTTTGGTTATCAGTCAACCCCATGGCATCAATACTGATGGTTACGTAATAGTCGCCCATTATCGGTGCAACTCACATCTGTACTTGTTTATTCTGCAAGTTCCATCTTTTGACCAATGGCCCATGGAGTTGGTGCAGTCTTGGTCTTCGCATTTAATTGATACAAAGCTGCCAAGAATTTGTTTTGTTGTTATGATTTGCAATGCTATTCCAATCTTGTACTGGCCGCGCTTTTTGTTATGCATGCCACGTCTATCACCAAATTGGTTGAATTGCTTGCATGTCAAGATTTTTGCACCTTTTGATTATTTGGGATTGGTTGGTTTGGTCTGGGGTCGGAATTGATGCGTTTTGGTCTAGCGATGTACTCTGTGGTGGATGGTGTGACTAATGTATGTAGATCAAACTGTTTGATTAAACGCATACGCCTAGAATTTGCTTTTGCAATCAGTTTGTCTAGTTGTTGTAACTCTTTTTTTGCAGATTGTTTTGGTGATGGTTTTCTGTCTAGGCCCTTGATGTATCTGCCATCTTTGTGATACTCTGCATTTGACAAAGCCAATCTCATGGATTGGTATAGTGGTGTGTTTGCCATTAATCCATCACTGGTTCCTTAACATCAAAAGAAACTTTACCACTAAAACCACACTTGCAAGTTATAGTCACAGTCTTTGGGCCAACACATTTGTATGGTTTTAATTTCTTTGGTACGTTGTTTCCACAAATACAATTCAGTGTTACAGTGACACCTTTTTGATTAGTGTAGATGTTCATTGTATCGATCTCCACGACTTGTCATGGCCCTTGCATGTTGCACAACAAAATTTCTGGTGTTGTCGTACCATGTTTTTGCAGAACTTGTTTGCGCATGGCTTTAGTGTGACGGTGCGGCCATTGGTTGCTTTGTATTCTTGTATGGTACTCATGTGCCATCATCCCAGATTACAAGTGCTGATGCACCGTTTTCACTGTCGTTGTCGTACTTGATGTCAATTAGGTTTTCTCGTTTCAGTGCCTTTTGTACAAAGAATCTATCCAGGATAACATCGAGTGATTCCCACATAGTGTTGTCATAGTGGTAGATGATCCCTTTGTTTTTGTCTGCTATGTTTTGAAAATATGCAATAACTACAGCTGGATATTCAGCTTCAATCATTGCCTGACCATCAATGACATGCACCGTGGTTCGTCTTTTGTACACTGGGCCATCTTGGTAGTCTTGTGAGTCTAGTTCCCTGGTTTCGTCTTTGGTGATGGCCTGCCAGGATTTTGGATATAGTAGTTTAGTTCGTATCATTCTATTCACGCACCCAATAACAGTGACTTGTCCACTAAACCTGAATCATTGTCTTGTGGTGTGACGCAGGGTGTTGTGTAGGTTTGTAGAGTGCATTTTTGGCATATCATTCTAGCACCATCTTCTTTTGATTCTGGAACCATTCTTTCATTGTGTTTGCCACAAAAATGGCCACCGTTTTGCAGTCCGATTGATTTGAGCTTTGCAGCCAGTATGTGCCAGCATTTGATTTGTCGTATCTCATGGTCTGGACACTCGCATGTGCCTTCTTCAAAGTCGCCCTGGTAGTGTTTGTTAGGATCTGATTTGCTTCGAGCAAAGAACTTGGTTGTGTTTGGAATCAGCTCTACTAGGTGCATTTGCTTTTTTGCGGTTTCCAGTCTGCGTTTGTCTTCTGTAAGACTTGTTGCAGTCTGGGCCTTGAAGTGTCGGTCTTTGACATCGTGACTAACACCGATTGGTGTGTCGCGTTCACTCATAGAGTACCACCATATTTTTTTGTGTACTTTGTAGTTGTTGCAATAAATTTGCTCAATGGTTCATCATACTCAGTGGTGGAACCAGTGGCCCAACCCATACTGAATTTAACGAATGTTTGTCCTTCTTTCTCATACACTACTGCATTCTGTATCAAAAAAGGTGATACTTTGTTATGCTGTGCTATGAGTTCTTTAACGCTAAGGCCGTCACCCATTATCACATCTGTGTTATTCATGGTTATTCTGGGGTAATACGCGGTATTAATAGTTTATCTATATAGAATATGGGTGTCGTGCCTGGAAAAAAAGAGAATTTAGCTGGGTGACCATTTGCGTACCCAGTATCTAGTTGCGCCAAAGTTGTCAGTTGCTTGAAGGTTTGTTGTTACGGTCTTGATTTGACATCCTGGGCCTAACCAGAAGTTTTGTGGTATGATGACATATTGTGTGCCAGTGATGTTTGATGGAGCTGCGCCAAGTGGTGCGGCTTCGATTCCTACGGTTTGTGATGCGGTGATGTTTGTACCGTTTTGGACTCCGTAGATTTCATTATCACTTGCGTCTTGGAATGCCAGTCTAACAAGTCTGTTAGCTACGTTTGCATCTGCAACAAATGTCAGTATCACACCTAAGACTTCCCACACTTCGCCATCTGGTACTGTGTCGTCAACCTCAGCGTTTGCAGCTGGATTGGCCCCAGTGACCATGACTGGTGCTGGTAGTGCTTGATATGGTGGTGCCATGATTTGGTTTTTCTTGTATTGTTAAAAAAGATTTAGAGTAAATCTATTAGGATTTACTCACTGCGGCC
>CAZCXQ010000037.1:0-14286 GCA_964502655.1 uncultured Sphingorhabdus sp. | reverse complement strand
AGTTTTAGGAGCTTATGCTGCTTTCGCGAGCGCTGCCTTCGACTGCGCAATGATCGTGCTAAACATCGCGGCTTCGTTCATCGCGAGGTCGGCAAGAACCTTGCGGTCCAGTTCGACGCCAGCAAGCTTCAAGCCATGCATGAACACGCCATAGGTCATGCCTTCGGCGCGGACTGCGGCGTTGATACGCTGGATCCACAATGCGCGGAAGTTCCGCTTGTTTACCTTACGGTCGCGATATGCGTACTGACCGGCCTTTTCGACCGCCTGACGTGCGACGCGGATGGTATTTTTACGACGGCCATAATAGCCCTTCGCCTGCTCTAAAATTCTTTTATGCTTAGCTTTGGTGGTCACACCACGTTTGACGCGTGCCATAATCTATATCCTTTTCGTTTTTCGTGGTCGCGTGGCTTAACCGAAAAACCGGTTCCCACTTTTTCGCACCACGCTCAGTCTGAAAACGTTCGCTTGGTCTTAAAGACCGTATGGCGCCCATTTCTTGATTGTCTTGGCATCGGGATCAGAGATCACGCTGGTGCCACGGTTTTGGCGGATATACTTTGCATTATGGCTGCTCAAACGGTGCCGTTTTCCAACGACGCCATGCTTGATCTTGCCTGTTGCGGTGATTTTGAAGCGTTTCTTCACACCGCTCTTGGTCTTGAGCTTGGGCATTTTGGTCTCCTTTGTTGAGTCCGTATCAAGCCGACATGGCAGCCCTATTGGCCAGCCTGCTTATTCGGAAGGGGCGCGCCTAACCGGATTCGCGCGCGATTGCAAGCTTATTGCCGGTCATTCGGCTCTGGACCCTGAAGCGCCTGCAGTAAATGCCCAAGGTCGCGGGCACGTGTTTGTGTCCATGCTAGGTTCGTGTTGCGCGGCATTGCGCGATATTGCTGCGGTGTCATACCCATGAACTGCTGAAATTCCCGGTTGAAATGCGCTTGATCGAAATATTGGTCATCGAGTGCCGCCGACCATTTCACGTCAGGATGTTCCATGACTTTTGCCAAAGTGCGCAAGAATCGCTGTCTCCGCAAAAGAAACTTGGGCGGAAAGCCAAAGATACGACGCGCGAGGCGCTCAACCCTTTGCTGCGAAATACCCGTAACGGCGGCCAGCTCCTTGACGCTGCCAATATCGGGGTTCGCAATATTGCGGTGAATGCGCTCTATTTCGGCCTCCAAAGGATCGGGATGGATAACCAAAGGCAACAGCATATGGTCAAACAATGCCGCCATTTGATCGATGTCGCTAATCCCTTGGATTTCATGATGTATTTTTGCCAACACGGCACATTCCGGATGTTCGTGAACCGAGCCAACTTTGTTGGCCCAGCGGTCGGCGGGGCAACCGATCAGGCGATGCCAACCCAAGGGCAAAAAACCGATGCCAGCGAGGCGGATATTCTGGAATCGGACCATCGCCGATTTTCCCGTCGGCCCGGTAAGGCTTGCGGCGGGAACAGGGTTCAACACCGCGCCAACGAGGTTTGCAGATGCAGTACCGCTTAGGGTAAAGCGTGCGCTGGCCCATTCAGGATAAAAAAGGTCATCCTGCGTCGTTTGGGCTTCGCCGGTGTCGATAAAATAATAAGAAGAGAGATACCGGCGAAGCGGCGCTGCGGGCAAAATGAAACGGACAGGACTGTTGTTTTCTAGTGTTGGCATGCAAGTGCTTCGAGCACGTCATCAAGGCGGGCTGGGTCGCCCACCGCAATGATATTGCCGTCGGAAGCGCCGTGTAGTGGTTCGCCTGACCAATCGCTCATCATCCCCCCCGCGCCCGTTACGATGGGGATTAAGGCAGCAAAATCATGCAGCTTTAAGCCAGCTTCGACGACGATGTCGATGTGCCCGCTGGCGAGCAGGGCGTAGTTGTAACAATCGCCACCGAACAGCATTTTTTTATGTGCCGTTTGTGCCGCGAGCTCCATAAAATGGTCGCCGTCATGCTGCGAAAAATATTGTGGCCCCGTCGTTGCCAGCGTCGCCTGATTCAACGCGGTGCATGCTCGTGTCGTAACAGGATTGCCGTTCAGTGTCGTCGGATAGCCCGCAGCGCCGACCCAGCGCTCGCCACTGATACATTGGTCAATGACACCAAGGACAGGCCAGCCGTCTTCGAGCAGCGCAATCAATGTGCCGAATATCGGCCGCCCGGCCATGAAACTTACGGTTCCGTCGATCGGATCGATAATCCAGCTGCGGCCCGAACTGCCGGTTTTTTCGCCATATTCCTCACCGATGATCGTATCGCGGGGGCATTCGGCATCCAGAATGCGGCGGATGGCGCTCTCGGCGGCGCGGTCGGCTTCGGTCACCGGGGACGCATCGGCCTTTGCCTCGTGGCTATAGGTTGATCGGAAAAAGGGCCGGATAGCGTGGCCCGCCGCTTCGGCCAAACGATTGGCCAGAAGGATATCCGCCGGTGTCATCAGTCGAACAAAGAACTGACGGAACTTTCATCCGCAATGCGCTTAATCGCTTCGCCCAATAATGGCGCGATGGGCAGCTGGCGTATTTTGGGACTGGCATTGGCAATGTCGGACGCCAAGATGGAGTCGGTGATGACCAGCTTGCGCAATGCGGACGCGTTGACCCGGTTCACGGCTTCGCCCGACAATACGCCATGGGTAATATAGGCGACGACGTCTGACGCGCCGGCGGCTTTTAACGCGTCGGCGGCGTTGCACAGCGTGCCTGCGCTGTCCGCGATGTCGTCAATCAATATGCAGAAACGGTCTTTAACATCGCCAATGATGTTCATGACTTCGGAAACACCGGCTTTTTCGCGGCGTTTATCGACGATCGCCAGTGGCGCATCATCAAGACGCTTTGCCAATGCGCGTGCGCGGACAACGCCGCCGACATCTGGCGATACGACGGTGATATTCTTGTCGCCGTGGCGCTCCAAAATATCGGCGCTCATGACAGGCGCGCCGTAAAGATTGTCGGTTGGAATATCGAAAAAGCCCTGAATCTGGCCTGCGTGCAAATCCACGGTCAACACGCGGTCAGCGCCAGCCTGGGTAATCAGATTCGCGACAAGTTTCGCCGAAATGGGCGTGCGTGGCCCCGGTTTCCGATCCTGCCGCGCATAGCCGAAATACGGAAGAACCGCGGTGATGCGCTTTGCCGATGCACGGCGCAACGCATCAATCATGATCAGCAATTCCATCAAATTGTCATTGGCTGGGTGGCTGGTCGATTGGATAACAAACATATCCTCACCGCGCACATTTTCATGGATTTCGACGAAAATCTCATTGTCGGCGAAACGGCGCACGCTGGCGTCGGTCAGCGGCAAGTTCATATAATCTGCAATGCCCTTCGCTAAAGGAAGGTTGCTGTTGCCTGTCATCAATTTCATGTGCGTGTCCCCGAACCTCTGAGCTTTGAACTGCCCGCCAAAGTTTCGCCAATCGCCTTAGCGACGCGCGACTGGCCTGACAATCGGCTTGCCCCGCTACATTGTGGACAATAGGGTGGTGAAATGACAAATCGGCTCAATATTGCAATGGCGCAGCTTAACCAGCGCGTGGGTGACCTGGCGGGTAACGCCGGCAAGATGCTGGAATGGCGCGCAAAAGCGACAGATGCCGACCTGATCGTGTTTCCCGAACAGCAATTGATTGGGTATCCGGCCGAGGATCTGGTGCTGAAGCCAGCCTTTGCCGCGCGCGCTGCGGTGGAGCTTGCGAAGCTTGCGGAGGCGACAGCCGATGGCGGGCCTGCCATGCTCGTGGGTTCGATATTCCTTGACGATGGCGCATTGTACAACGGAATAGCGCTGCTCGATGGCGGTCAGATTGCAGCCGTGCGTTACAAGCATGAGCTGCCCAATTACGGAACCTTTGATGAAAAGCGGATATTTGCCGCTGGCCCGTTACCGGAACCCATGCTGTTTAAGGGCGTGCGCATTGGCGTTCCGATTTGCGAAGATGGATGGCTGGCGCCGGTCAGCCTCCATTTGAAGGAACGCGGCGCTGAGTTGCTGATTTCGACCAACGGCAGCCCGTATGAAATCGACAAGGACGACCGGCGTTTGGAAGAGGTTTTTGCGGCCCGTGTGCGCGAAACCGGATTGCCGCTGATGTTTCTAAATCGTGTCGGCGGGCAGGACGAGCTGGTGTTCGACGGCAGCTCCTTTGTCCTGAACGCGGATGGTGCGGCGGCGCACCGCTTGCCCGACTGGGAAGAGCATCTGCGCATGACGCATTGGACGCGCGGCGACGATGGCTGGCAATGTGCAGATGGGCCAAAGGCACTTTGGGAAGACCATCCGGCCGATATCTACAGCGCGATGGTCACGGGCCTACGCGACTATGTGAACAGCAACGGCTTTCCCGGCGTCGTATTGGGCATGTCGGGCGGCATTGATAGTGCCATTTGCGCCGCCATTGCCGCTGATGCGCTTGGGCCGGACCGCGTTTGGTGTGTGATGTTGCCGAGCCGCTATACCAGCCAATCCAGTCTGGACGATGCTGCCCAATGCGCCGAAATGATTGGGTGCCGGATTGATACGATCCCGATTTCGCCGGCCGTTGGCGCATTCGATGATATGCTCTCGGGCAGCTTTGCCGAACGCGATGTCGACATTACCGAAGAAAATATTCAGTCACGTATCCGCGGCGTCACCTTGATGGCCCTGTCCAACAAATTTGGACATATGCTTTTGACGACGGGCAACAAAAGCGAAATGAGCGTCGGCTATGCCACGATTTATGGTGATATGGCCGGTGGCTATAACCCGATAAAAGATGCCTATAAAATGACGGTGTTTGCCATTTCCGAATGGCGCAATGCGCATATGCCGCGCATCGGTCTGGGTCGGGATGGTCCGGTGATACCCGACAATATCATTACTAAGCCCCCCAGTGCGGAATTGCGGCCGGATCAGAAAGACAGCGATTCGCTTCCGGATTATCCGCTGCTTGATAAAATGTTGCATGCCTTGGTGGAGGAAGAGCGCTCGGTCGATGAGGTCGTCGCCCAGGGCTTTGATCGCGACACGGTCGTACGGATTGAAAGGCTGCTCTATCTCGCGGAGTATAAACGGCGGCAGGCGCCCCCGGGGGTAAAGCTTGGCGCACGAAACTTTGGGCGGGATCGCCGCTACCCCATTACAAACGCTTTCCGCAGTGGCCGATAAGCCCGGCCTCTTTACATCGGGCACTGGAAATCGCGCGATGTCCGTCTTATTGGATAATCATGTCGTTTTTTAAAGATGTCTCGCTGCGCAATGCGGGCACAGATCTGATTAGCTTTTTCCGCACGACGGGCACGCATAGCCCGTGGCTGTTTCTGGCTGCATGTGTGCCGACGGCGATTATCATCTACACATTTTATCTCGATACGCTGGAAAAAGCGAAGCCGCCGCCACCAACCGTGACCTATTTCGAAAGCTGGCCCGCGACACGCACCATCGAGGAATCGAAAGCGGCGATCGCGGAACATCAAAAGCGAAAAGACGAAATGCGCGCCCGCGAGAAAGAGGCGTATAAAGCATTCGGTCGCGCTGTCGGGATGGACGTGGAAAAAATTGAGCGCGAGGCCCAGCTGGAGCGTGCGCAAAAAGATGCACAAGCCAAAGACGCTGCCGCGGGAGCAAAACCATAGCCACCGCTGATCACCGCTTCATGGCCGCAGCTTTGGCGCTGTCGGAACGTGGCGTTGGCCAGACGGGGCTGAACCCGTCGGTCGGCTGTATCATCGTTAAGGAAGGCATCGTCGTTGGACGCGGCTGGACCCAAAAGGGCGGGCGCCCCCATGCAGAAGCCATGGCGCTGGCGCAGGCCGGTTCTGCAGCGCACGGCAGCACTGTTTACGTCACGCTTGAGCCGTGCGCACATCAATCCGACCGTGGACCGGCGTGCGCGCAGCTGCTGATGGATGCCCGGCCAGCCCGCGTGGTGCTTGCACTGGAGGACCCCGATCCACGGACTTCGGGTGCAGGCATCAAGGCGCTCAGGGCCGCGGGCATCGCTGTCGAAACTGGCGTCATGGCGTCCGAGGCGCGCAAAAGCCTCTCCGGATTTCTGAGCCGCATGCAGCGGCGGCGGCCATTTGTAACGTTAAAAATCGCGACATCGCTGGATGGTCAAATCGCTATGGCCGATGGCAGCAGCCGGTGGATTACGGGGGATATCGCGCGCGCGCATAGCCACATGGAACGCGCGCGGGCGGATGCCATTTTGGTCGGATCGGGCACCGTAAAGGCCGACACGCCGCAATTGAATGTGCGGCTGACAGGGCTCGAGCATCGGTCGCCGCGCAAGGTCATGCTGGGCAGCGGTGATGCCCCCGACGGTTGGGAAATCATCCGTGCGCCAGCGGAGATCGCAAAGCTGGATTGCAATAATGTGATGGTCGAAGGCGGCGCTGCCACAGCCACGGCTTTTTTGAAAGCCGGGTTGGTTGACCGGTTGTTATTGTACCGCGCACCCATTTTCATCGGGGCAGGCAAAGCGTGTCTTGGCGACATTGGGCTGGGGCAATTGGCCGACGCGCATGGGCTTTGGCAGCTGTGCGATTCCCGCAGCCTTGGCAAAGACCGTCTCGAAGTCTACGAACGCGCCAATTAAAGAGGCAAAATATATATGTTCACAGGTATCATCACGGACGTTGGCAATATTCGTTCATCCGAACAGCGGGGCGATCTGCGCCTCGTCATTGACTGTGCATATGACATGGACACGGTCGCCATCGGCGCATCTATCGCCTGTTCGGGCGTTTGCCTGACCGTTGTTGATAAGGGCGAAGGCTGGTTCGCTATTGATGCATCTGCGGAAACCGTTTCGCGTACCCCTGCGGGCATGTGGGAAGCCGGAACCAAATTGAATCTGGAACGCGCGCTGAAGGTGGGCGATGAATTGGGGGGACATATTGTCACGGGCCATGTCGACGGGGTCGGCCATGTTGTTGGCAGCGAAACCGTGGGCGACAGCTGGAAAGTCACCGTCGCCGCACCGGGCAACCTAGCGCCTTATATCGCTGCTAAAGGATCTATAACCGTCGATGGTGTGTCGTTGACCGTCAATGACATTGCCGATCAGGCCGATGGTTCGGCACATTTCATGCTGAACATCATTCCGCACACGGCGCAGATGACGACATTAGGGACGCTGAGCGCCGGACGGCAGGTCAATCTGGAGATTGATGTGCTCGCCCGGTACTTGAAACGTATGGAAGATATGCGGTCCCGTTAAAAGGGTAGCCAACGCTGCTTTTTGGAAAAGCGCATATATCCGACATTGGCGCCCAGCCGAATTCCGGCGCCTACCCTGATGGGAATGAGCACGACATCGCCGCGGCGCAGATAGCTCGCATTGAAGCCGCCGCCGAGATACGCGACGCCCTCACCGGCGGGATAGCGTTTGTAGATGTCCTCAGTGTCGTACAGATTATAGACAAGCACAAAGGTGCTGCCCGCATTTGCGCCAGCATCAGGGCCAATCGACGGACCCGTCCAATAGACGGGCCTTTGGCCCTCAACCTTGTGATTCAGCGTGCCCGAGCCGTAACGAAGACCAACGATAAACGCGCCACCACCTTCGCGGCCAACGATATAGCCATTTGGCCGACCTTGCTTTTTCAGAATGTCCTCAATCAGCTTGCCCAGTCCTTGGGCACTCTTACCAAAGACGCCTTCAGCTGCGCCGATCAAATCATCTTCTTGATAGGTGTCTTCGGTCGGGATGGCAGGGGACGCAGACGACGTTTCCGGTAATGCTGCGGGGGCCTCTGTCGGAACACCATCTTGAACAGTTGGAGCGACCTCCTGTGCCGGGGCTGCGGTCGCGGCCGGTGGCGGTGTCCCAAGGTCGGAATCGATGACATCATTGGGATCGACGGTGTTAATCTGCGCCAACGCTGGCGAAGCGACAAGTGCGCCGGCTGCGAGCAGCATCCGCAAATGATAAATTGACCGTTTCAATCTCCGGCTAACTGCTAACATGCGCATCCCACCCTTTTAAAATCAAGCAACACTCTATGAATCCTCTAGATGAGCGCATGATGAACGACCGACAATGCGAGTTCAGTGCGCGCCAGAGCGATCCTGTTTCGTTAATTTTCTTCTTATAGCATGCGCGTGTCAATAACCATTGCAGCCAAATGCATGCAACGCTATAGGCCGCCCATGCCAAACGCGCAGGAGACGTGGGTGAGTGGCTGAAACCAACGGTTTGCTAAACCGTCGTACTGGTAAATCCGGTACCGAGGGTTCGAATCCCTCCGTCTCCGCCAGCATGGCTTAGCTCAGGTGAAACGCGCGAACCTATGTCGAAAAAACGTAAAGGTCCCTCGCGATTTGCGACACTGAAGGCAAAGCCTCCCTTTTTCTGGATCAAAAACGGTCTGATAATCACAGTGACATTGTGGCTGGCATGGTTGTCCTTCATCCATGCGGTTGCAAATATTACTTGGGACCAAAATCCCGACGTTGCGCTGCATTATGTACCTGACCATCCGTTGGCCCTGTCCCGCAAGGCGGATGAATTATTTGCCGCAAAACAGGACCCAGCCACGCTCGCAAAGGTCGAGGCGATGGCAAAGCAGTCGCTTCGTGGCGGTGCACTTAACCCCGTTGCCATTCGGCTTTTGGGCTATGTTGCGGATGCCCGTGGCGACATCAAAAAAGCCCGCGAACTGATGCAGCTTTCGCACAAGGTGTCCCGGCGTGATTTTGGAACGCAGCTATGGCTTATTGAAGATGCCGTGCGCCGCAACGACAAGAAACAGGCGCTGTATCATTATGATATCGCGATGCGGACGACGCCCAGTAGCTTTCCGATATTGTTCCCGACGCTCACAGGTGCGTTAAGCGATCCAGAGGTCCGCGTGGCGCTGGCGCCTATCGTTCGGCAGGCGCCGGTCTGGCTGCCTGCATATCTGGGCGAAGCCATAAATACGGCTGAAAACCCAGCCAATATTGCGGAGGTTTTGGTCAAGGCCGGCGGACTACCGGATGACGAAAGCTACCGGAATCTATCAAATGCTTTATTGGCGCAGCTTGCCGGCAAGAATAAGTTTCCAGCGTTTCGGCAATATTATCTGACGTTAAAAGGGAGCAAATCCGCGACATTTCGGTCGGCTTCGTTGACGAAAGATACGGTCAATTTGCCTTATACGTCCGCTGGATGGCAGGTCGTTGAAAACCCCGCAATTGGCGGTGCATTCTCTCAGCCCGACAGCAAAGGACGCTTTACGCTTTCGGCTTTTGCAGGTTCGGGCGAGCGCGGCGAAGTGATGCGGAAAATTCTGTTCCTTGCACCCGGAAATTACCATTTCGAGGCACGGTATTCGGCGCAGGAAGGTGTTTCCGATGCCGAAGTCCGGTGGGACTTGCAATGTTTTGCACCGGCCGGGAATGTCAGCAAATGGTTTGTTTCAAGCCCTGTCCGCCAAGGCAATTTCACACAATCGCAGGATTTCAGCATCGGAAATGACTGCCGGAACCAGTTGCTCGTGCTGCAGGCCGCAGGCGGTAGCAACCAGCTTGGCGCAGAATTCACGCTCCGCGCGGTAAATATCAGCAAGCGTTGATGTGAAAAATAGAGCTTGGTCAGAAGGACATCCGACCAAGCTCTTAAGGAGAGGGCGCCCCTCCTTAAGTGAGAAGCCCTCGGGTCGCAGGACCCATATAGGCTTCATTTTTTTCTTTGCGTGTGACGTAGGTCACGCTTTTGCGGCGGCAATCTTATCCTGCGTTTTTGTATCGAAGTCGCTGGCGTCATGCCGCTCGTGCAGCTGGCTGGCGGGATCACCCATGACGCGATTGACCATGCGTCCACGCTTCACAGCTGGCCGTTCGGCAATCAAGTCAGTCCAGCGGATGACATTTTTATACTCATGGACCGATAGAAACGCGCCTGCGTCGTAAATCAGTCCTTTGACGAGCGCGCCATACCATGGCCAAATCGCCATATCGGCGATGCTGTATTCGTCGCCCGCCATGTAGGTTCGGTCGGCAAGGTTGCGGTCCAGCACGTCCAACTGGCGCTTCACCTCCATCGCGAATCGGTCGATGGCATATTCAAATTTGAACGGCGCATAGGCATAAAAATGCCCAAAACCGCCACCGAGATAGGGCGCGCTGCCCATTTGCCACATGAGCCAGTTGATCGTTTCGGTTCGCGCGTGATGCTCGGTCGGCAGGAACGCGCCGAATTTTTCGGCAAGATATAAAAGGATCGATCCCGATTCAAAGACGCGCGTAGGCTCCGGCGTCGAATGGTCGAACAATGCGGGAATTTTGGAGTTGGGATTGGCTTCGACAAAGCCGCTCGAAAACTGGTTGCCGTCGCGGATATTGACAAGCCACGCGTCATATTCCGCGCCGGTATGACCAAGCGCGAGCAACTCTTCGAGCATGACCGTCACTTTCACGCCATTGGGCGTGGCAAGCGAATAGAGTTGCATCGGATGCTTGCCAACGGGGCGTTCCTTGTCATGCGTTGCGCCGGCGATAGGCCGGTTGATATTCGCAAACTGGCCGCCGTTTTCTGTGTTCCATTCCCAGACCTTAGCTGGCGTGTAATCGGAAAAAGTCTGGGTCATGGATGTGCTATTCCTTCGGTGAAATCATCGGGTGTCGGTGGATAGGCCGGGTTTATGATAAGGGCGCGCACGCCTCATGTGCCCATGCCAGCGCGTCGCCGTCCAGTTGTGGCGCGATAATCGACAGCACCTTGGCATGGTAATCATTCCACCAGCGCAGTTCCTCGCTGTTCAACAAGCTGACATCCACCAAGGTCTTGTCGATGGGTGCGAATGTGAGCGTTTCGAAACCGAAATAGCGACCTTCCGCGCCGGCGATGTCGCGTTCTTCGACCAGCACCAGATTTTCGATGCGGATGCCATATTCGCCGGCTTTGTAATAGCCAGGCTCGTTGGACAGGAACATGCCCGCTTGCAAAGGCTCGTCTGTGCCAGCCTGCCCGCCCGAGAATTTCCCAATGCGCTGCGGCCCTTCATGCACAGCAAGGAAGCTGCCGACGCCGTGGCCGGTGCCATGGGCGTAATCAAGGCCCGCTTGCCACAGTGCGGCGCGCGCCATCGTGTCGAGTTGCGCGCCGCGGGTACCTTCTGGGAACACCGCCAGCGCAAGCGCGATGTGCCCCTTAAGCACGCGGGTGAAACGGTCCTTCATTTCGGCTGTTGGCTGTCCGGGTCCGACCCAGATTGTGCGCGTTACGTCCGTGGTGCCGTCCAAATACTGCCCGCCGCTATCGACCAGATAGATGCTGTTGGGTTCAATCGCCCGGTTGCTCTTTTCGTCAACTTTGTAATGGCAATGCGCGCCATTGGGACCCGTGGCCGAAATCGTGTCGAATGACAGATCGTGCAGCATGCCGGTATCTTGGCGGAAGGATTTCAACCGCGCCGCAGCCGACAATTCGTCCAGGCCACCTTGATGCGCGGTTTCGCTCATCCAGTGCAGGAAGCGGCTTAGCGCTGCGCCGTCACGCGCCTGCGCCGCACGATGGCCGGCTTGCTCGACATGGTTTTTGACGGCCTTTGGCAAAATGGTCGGGTCACGCGCTTCGACGATCGTTGCCCCGCCATCCTTCAGTGCGCTAAATATCGCCGCGACGGCACGATCCGGATCTACGGCGATGCGTTTGCCGTTCATGGCTTTCAATGCAGGGACAAATTCCTCTGGGGTGCGCAAGCGCACGGCATTGCCCAAATGCGCGCGGACGTCATCGCCGACCTTTTCCGGGGCGACAAACAGGTCTGCCGTGCCATCGGCATGGGCCAGCACGAAACTCAGCGCCACGGGCGTATTCGCCACATCGGAGCCACGGACATTCAGGAGCCACGCCACCGAATCGAGTGCAGAAATCACCGTGCTGTCCAAGCCATTCGCCGTGAGCCATTCGGCAACCGCTGCGCGTTTCTCGGCGCTGCTTTGTCCGGCAAAACGGTCTTCATGAACCATGAGCTTGGCGTCGCTTTTGCCGGGCTGGTCCGCCCAAACGGCATCAATCGGGTTGCTTTTGACCGCGACCAATTCTGCGCCTTTGGCTTTTAACGCCACTGTCGCGCTTTCGACCCAGCCCTTGGGGTGCACCCATGCGTCATAACCGATGCGCGCGCCTGCGGGGGTGTGTTCCTTCAACCAATCAGAAATGCTCGTTTGCGGCACGCCGACATATTGCCAGTTATTGCCGTCCACCTGCTCGCGCACCTGAAGCGTGTAGCGCCCGTCGGTGAAAATAGCCGCCTCTTCCGATAAGACCACGGCAGATCCTGCAGAACCGCCAAAGCCCGTGAGCCAGCCAAGACGCTGCGCATAGTCCCCCACATATTCCGACATATGTTCATCGCAAATCGGAACAACGAATCCATCGAGCTGATCTTTTTTCAGTTGGACGCGCAAGGCAGTAAGGCGGGCTTCGTAGGTGGACATCTTTGACTTCCGTTCATATGGTTGTGCAGACCATATAAGCGAGGAAGTCTTCTCATGAAAGCACTGCTCCCACTCATTGTTGCGATTGGTGCGATATCCGCGCCTGCATTTGCCCAGAAAGACATTATGACTGAAAAAACCGCCGGTGAAATTAAGCCCCCCGTTGCTGAAAAGCGCCCGCACAGCACCACGTGGCATGGGGTTATAATTACCGATGATTATCATTGGCTGCGCGATTCGGGTTATCCGACGATCGACGACAAAGAGATACTCGCGCATTTGAATGCCGAGAATGCCTATTTTGAAGCGCAGATGGCACCGCAAGCGCAGCTGACCGAAACGATCTTTCAGGAAATGAAAGGCCGCGTCAAAGAAGACGACAGCTCGGTCCCGCAAAAGGATGGCGACTATATCTATTGGTCAAAATTCGAAGAAGGCGCGCAATATCGCAAGCATTATCGCAAGCCAGTTGCCGGCGGTGCGGAACAGCTCATCCTCGACGAAAATATACTCGCCAAAGGCAAGGCCTATTTCCGCCTTGGTGCCGCAGAGATCAGCCCCGATGGCAAAATATTGGCATATGCGTACGACGATAATGGGTCGGAACGGTTTGACCTGCACTTTCGCAATCTGGAAACCGGCGAAAAATTGCGCGACATCATCCCGGGCACATTGTCGGGCATTGTCTGGTCATCGGACAGCAAGGGTGTTGTTTACGGCCTCGCCAATGAAAACTGGCGCACCGACAATGCGTGGTACCACCGTCTCGGTGAAGATCTGACCAAAGCGAAGTTGCTGTATAAAGAACAGGACATCGGTTTCGGCGTTGGTGTCGGCCTGACCGCGCAAGAAGATTGGATCGTCATTGGTACGGGCGACAATGTGACGAGCGAAGTCCGGCTGGTCCCCGCCAGCGATCCCACTGCCCCGCCGATCATGGTGTCCCCGCGCAAGACGGGACGTCAATATAGCGTCGATGTGCGCGATGGTACGCTGTATGTTTTGACCAACGACGATCATGTGAACTTCCGCGTCGCCACCGCCAGCATGAAGGCACCGGGCGAATGGAAAACGCTCATCGCCGGGTCTGACCGTCATTATTTGACGGGGCTGTCGCTGTTCAAAAATTTCTACGTAACCGAAGGCCGGATTGATGGCCTCGATCAGGTTGAAATCCGCGATTATGCCGATGCCAGCAAGGTGCAGCCAATCAAATTCCCTGAGGCCAGCTATGATGCGGGCCTTGGCGATAATCCCGAATATGATGTGACGAAGCTGCGGCTGGGTTATGAATCGATGGTCACGCCCGACACGGTGTTTGATTATCATCTGGCCGATGGCCGCTTGGAAACATTGAAGGTTCAGGAAATCCCCAGCGGATACGATCCGGCGCAATATGTGACCGAGCGCGTGATGATCACGGCGCGCGATGGTGCCAAGGTGCCGGTGTCCATCATGACCAAAAAGGGTTTTAAAAAAGACGGCAACCAGCCGCTGCATCTATATGCTTATGGCGCCTATGGGTACGCGATGCCGCCGGGCTTTAGCGCCAACCGGCTGTCGATGGTCGACCGCGGCTTTGCCTATGCCATCGCGCATATTCGCGGCGGCGACGATTTGGGTTATCAATGGTATTTGGACGGCAAGCTGACCAAGCGGACCAACACGTTCAACGACTTTGTCGATGCGGCAAAGGGCCTGATCGATTTGGGCTTCACCAGCAAAGGCAAGGTGACCGCAAGCGGCGGTTCGGCTGGTGGTGAATTGATGGGCGCAGTGGTCAATCAGGCACCCGAATTGTTCGGCGCGGTCGTCAGCCATGTGGCCTTTGTCGATGTGCTCAACAGGATGCTCGACAAGGATCTG
>CAZCXQ010000036.1:0-14318 GCA_964502655.1 uncultured Sphingorhabdus sp. | reverse complement strand
CCCAAAGCTTGGGTGCGGCAGAATTTGGCAAATTCATGCTGATCTTCAGCTTTGCCCAGACGATATCCAGCTTCACATCGTTCCAGACATGGCAAATATTGATCCGCTATGGCACGACGTTGGTGCACACACAGTCGGATCAAAAGCTGGCCGAACTCACATGGTTTTGCCTAATCCTTGATATCATCGGCGCATTGTTGGCGTTTCTGGTCGCGATGGTCGGCGCGTGGGCGCTTGCACATAACCAAGGCTGGAGTGATTCAGAGGCAATCGCCGTGGTCGGCTTCACCGCCCTTTTGGTGCTGTCCGCACGTTCGACACCGACGGGGCTGCTGCGCATCAACGACCGCTTTGGTGACGCCGCCATTCCGGACATGCTGGTGCCAATCATCCGCCTTATCGGCACCGGCATATTGGTGCTGACGCAGCCTACGGCCTGGGGGTTCCTCGCGGTGTGGCTATTGTCCGAAATGGTGCCAACGATATGGGTTTGGGGGAATGTTTTGCGCCGGCTCAAATTGCCGCTGCGGCTCAGCAGGATGCCAACGCTGCGTGGGTTTCAGGACAGCTTCCCCGGCATTGCCAAATTCGCCTTATGGTCCAATGTGGGTTCCAGCTTTAAGCTGACCAGCCAGCAAATGGTCGCGGTTGTGGTCGGCTTTTCCGTTGGTGCAGCGGCGGCTGGATTTTTCCGGCTCGGCTATCAATTGGGTCAGGTCTTTGCCCGCGTCGGTGACGCCATATCGATGGCGATATTCACCGAATATGCCCGCGTTGCGCACACCGTCGACGCCAAAGATGCCAGCAACTTGCTCAGCCGCATGATTAAAGTGTCCGGGGTTGCGGCGGTGCTCGTATTGGCGATTGTCGGCTTCACCGGAAAACCCGCTTTGATATGGATATTTGGCGCAGAATTTGTCGCCGCCTATCCGTTGGTATTGATCTTGGGCACAGCCACCGCCGTCCAATTTGCCACATTGGGGCTGGAGCCTGCGCTGCTCACCGCGGGCAAGGCTGGACGGGTGATGCTGTGCAGCCTTGCCGGCGCTATTGTCGTGGTGCTGATGATGATCTGGCTTATGCCCACTTATGGCGAGGTGGGTGCAGCATTTGCGATGTTAGGCGCAGCGGTGGTCAACGCCGGACTGCTGGTCATTTCCTATCGGCAAAAAATTGTCCGTCACCAATCTGGATGACCATCACACGCTTCAATAATCCTGGCCATCCAGTTCAATGAGTCCCTGGCGCGCCATTGATCCTGCCAATATCGTTTCAAGCAAGTCAGGGTAGCTAATTCCGGCGAGGACGGCCGCTTTTCCGAACACCCGTTGCGACCAGATGTTGCACTGCAAATTCACTTCGAGGAAATTGATTTCGCCGGTGACAGGATTCATCCGAAATTCGAACCGGCCATAATCGAATGGCCACAGCTCAGGCAGCAATATGCTGGTGAGATGTTGGATTTTTGCAATCAAGGCCGGATCTTGTTCTGGCTCCAAACGGGCTTCGCTTTGTTCAAACCCGCGCTTTTCAGCATAAGTGCGTAAAACTTCGGTATCATGGTCAAAGCGCATGAGCGGCAGGAACTGTGCCTTGCGTGCGCCCATCACCGGAAGCTCGACATCGATGCCCGACAAAAACGGCTCGACAAGTGCATCATGGCCTTCGTCATGCAAGGCTTCGACCGCATGTTTCACACCGGCCCAGTCGGTTGCAATCGAAACCCCCCAGCTTGCCGATGAGGCATTGGGTTTGATGACATAACGGTCAGCTGACCAGTTCGTGATCGGCCCAACCGGAGCACCCCGCCGGAAAATTTCGGAATCGGCCGTGGGCACACCGCGGGCGCGCGCCGCCATTTTCATCAAATGCTTGTCGTCGGACAGACCACGCAAGATAGGCGTTGCACCCAAATGAGGAATGCCCAGCCGCATACATAAAGTTGGGATCAACAGCTCGCTGTTGAGATAACCGCCACGGTTCAGCAACGAAAACACGAAATCTGCGTTTGGCTTTTCGAACAACGCTTCGGCGCTGTTCGCAGCCTGAACGTTTAACCCCATATTTTCGAGCGTGTCGCGGACTTCCCGATGATATACAGCATGATCCCCATCAATGATATCGCGTGAACCATCACCTAAAGCATGCTTGGCAATGAAGAGGATCTTGAGTGTATTGCGATACCGTTCTGGGATGGAAATTTTTTGCGGCGGATGGATCTGTGGAATTTGCATGGGAAATACCGATCTCGTAGCGGTTTACATTATTTTACAATAGCCCATTTATTATGTCAGAATCGAGACTTTTGTCTCCTAGGAGCGTTTTTTGATGTCGATATTGGATCTACCAACGGCTGAATTGATGAGTGCCGGCGGCGACGATCGCATCACGCTTGACGAACAAAGCGGGTTGAACAGCTATGGCTGTGCACCCGAACCGATCAGGGCCATCAGCTACTCCTCGTCCACCGCCAGTTCGATTTCCGCACCGGCTTATGCGCATGCCCATGCCGTGCATCATCAGTTGCGGCTGGCGGTTGCCGAAGGCGAAACGGAGGACGCGTCTTATACGCGTTTTCTGGGCAGTGCACGCAGCCGGATCCGCCGCGTGTACGGGCTGGCTTCCGACGTTGATGTGGCGTTCGGCGCGTCGGGCACTGACCTTGAATATCTTGCGCTCGCGCTTGCCCTCCAAACGGGCCAGAAAGTCACCAACATCGTTGTTGAAGTTGACGAAGTTGGCAGCGGGTGCCTTTATTCGCAAGCTGGGCAATATTTTGCAGATCGAACCGCGCTCGGCCACAAAGTTATAAAAGGCGCGCATTTGCCGGGCTTCGGTGCCGACGTCATTGCGGTGAAAACATTGAAAACGCGAACCGACGATGGCCCGATGCGGAGCGACGACGAATATACAGCGTTGCTTCTGCACGCGGTCGGGGAGGTCGTGTCCGCAGGCGGGCGTCCGCTGGTGCACATCATTCACCGTTCCAAAACAGGCATTGTGACGCCAAGCCTGACGGCGGTCGATGCCGTGATTGCGGCTTTCGGCGCGTCCGTCGATTTGGTCGTCGATGCGTGCCAGGGGCGTATCTCGCCGGACACCATTGCCGCATATCTTGCCAGAGGCGCGAGCATATTGCTGACCGGATCAAAGTTCATTGGAGGGCCTCCATTCAGCGCTTGGGCGCTTGTACCCGCGTCCTTATCCGCCCGCATGAACACCGGCACCGACGCACCAGCCGGACTAAGCCATTTCTTTGCTCGTGGAGACATGCAAACGGGATGGCACGACACCGATGCGGTGCTGCCCAGCCGGACAAATTTCGGACTATTGCTGCGGCTTGAGGCCGCCCTATTTGAACTTGAGCGGCTGCTTGCCATGCCCATGGACCGGGTAGACACCGTAATTCGGGCCTTTACCACTGCTATGGGGAACCTGCCGACGGCGATGCCCTTTCGATTGCTGGAAGGCTCGGCAGACGAGTATGCGGCTGGAGATCATCTTAACCAGTTGTCGCCAGCGCATCCGCTTGACCGCAAAATGTTATACGTCATCAAGCTCACCGATCGCATCCCCGGCACCGGTGCAGCCCTTGATATTGAACAGGCCCGTGCGGTCTATCGCGCATTATATACCGACATGTCGGATGCCTTTGCCAAACCGCACGACGCGTTGGTCGCTGCGGAGATTTGTCATGTGGGTCAGCCCGTCAAATGCTTGAGATTTGCGAATGGCGATTGGGCACCAACGTTACGGCTGTCGCTATCCGCACCTCAAATATTTGAAATGATCGGTCTGGATGCCGACCGCTTGGTCGAGCGCTTCTCCGCAGACATTGAAAGGATTGCCGCAAAGATACGATTGGTCATTGCTAACCTCGACTAAAGTGCCTCAGTGCGCCTTAATGAAGGTCGTAACATCGGTGACGACAGGTGCCTTGTTCCGGAAGGGCCGCGCAACCGCCATGATGATGTCGGAATGGCCCACATCGGGATAGATTTTCAGCTGCTGTTTCCCTCCCAGCGCGGCGATCCGTTCCGACAGGACCTTGCTGTTGCGCGGTTTCACCACGCTGTCCTTGTCCCCCGTCAGCAACAACAATGGCGGTGCATCGGCGCGCGCATAGGTGATCGGCTGGGTCTCGGTTAAGTCGGGCCATTGGCCAAAGGCAATTTTCGATGAGTCGGTGGTGAACGGTAAGAAATCATAAGGGCCAGCCAGCCCGATCACGCCTTTAATAACGTCCGTCCCAAGACCCTGCGCCTTCAAATAGCGCGGATCGAGCGCGGTCATCATCGCGATATGCGCGCCGGCGCTGTGCCCCATCAGGAAGATTTGGTCGTTGTTGCCCTGATGCTTGGCGATATTTGCGTGCACCCACGCAATGGCCGCCGCTGTGTCGTCCACAAATGCCGGAAAGCGAACCGCAGGCGATTTGCGATAATCGGCAATGACAGTGACAAAACCGCGCGAGGCAAAGGCGCGTCCCAAAAAGCCATAGCCTTCCCGCTCACCATCGCGCCACGAGCCACCATGAAAGAAGATAAGGACGGGGTGAGGCGCAGACGCATTGCCTTCAGGTGCATAGATATCCAGCTTCTGCCGCGCGTCCGTGCCATAAGCGATCGCCGTGACGGGCGTGCCATCAAACTCGGCCGCACCCGGCGCCCACCGGTCCGCAAAATCGAGCTTTTGTGGATCGCTCTTGTTCCAGAGCCATAAGCCGGAACCAACGAGCGCAAGGAGCAAAGCTATGAGGATATATTTGATCATGCGCGCTATGTGCCGGTTAAAGCGCTGACATTCAACGAAAAACGAAATGCTGTTCAATGCACATCCGCATGTTGACGATAAGCCGCGAACGCCGCGTCTATTTGACCTGTATCGTCATTTTCATGCCCTTATGGACAGCGCACTCTACCTCCACTTTCCCGGGCGTGTTGAACGTAATCTTTCTGGTTTCACTTGGTCCAAATGAACCGAGGTCGAAGGTCGCGTTATCAGACAACGAAAATATATCGTGGTAAACCGTATCATCGTTCCTGAATTCGACCACATCGCCTTTTTGGACGGAAAGCGTCATGGTAGAGAATGTCTTTTGTTTCATAGTAACAATAGAGGTTGCCGCGTAAACGGCGGTCGCGGTCAGAACCGTAGCAACCGCCATTCCGGCTATCAGGCGCTTATTCATATATTGTCCTCTTATATTGTGCCTGCTCAACAGGTTGGCAAATTTAACGAAACGACACGACGGACCAATGCACAGATTCTGCAAGCCAAGCGTCGCGATTGGGTCACATGAGAATGCGGACCAGCATCATTTCACATAAGTAATCGTCACACGGTACTGGCTGCACGTGAGATAGGTGACCCCACTGTCAGCGTTTATCACCGTCGACACTAACGTCGCGCCAGGCATCAGAGCCACTGGTGTCGCGCTGCTCAAGTTATTGAGTATGTTATGCGTTATGGAGCAGTTTAAGCCTCTGCTACCTTTATTTTGGATCGTAAAACTGTCGTTCAGCTTGACCGTCGCGCTTGTTTGTGACGCCGACGTATCGGTCATCGTAATCCAAATTTTTGCAGGGGTGGTCGTTGCCGTTGCGGGCATGGAACATAATAGCGCCCAAGCGGTGCCGACACATATCATAATCTGCTTCGGCATAGTGCGTACCTTTATTTTCCGCGCCGGTGGGTAGCAGCGGGCCACTGCAATAGCCATGACAATCGGTCGCATTTCGAATTGTCTTTCGGATCGATGGTTGACCGCACTAAATCCTGTCAGATGTCAGGTGAAAGATTATGCGATTACACCAATGGTCTGCGGCATAAAAAAGGGGCCGCCATTTCTGGCAGCCCCTCTTGTGTAATGATCCGGATTGACCGAGCTTAACGCTTCGCTAATAGTAAAGTATAAAATACATAGTTATAACAATACGTTATGTGTATCTAAATTTATCCTGCTATTATTCTGCTATATATAAATCAGGAAGAGAGCGTGAGTTTATAACTATTTTTCAAGGCTTTTAATGGAATTTTCAATATCAGCATCCAGTTCTCCATTCGCCATTGCCCTGCCGTCACCTAGATGAACGCAGGGGGAACGTCTCCTGCTCAGCGACATTCTGGATATATTGCTCAGCGATACGAAGGTGCCTTTGAACCGCGAGTTCCTTTCGCCGCTTGAGCACCTTACGAATATCATCATCTGGCAGAAAAAGTGCGGCGCGATGCGCAAGCGTCTCGCCTTTCACGTGATGATCAATGTCCATGTTCGCAATGTCAGCCAACTGTTCCAATGTGGCATCTGGATTGTGACGCCTTGCATCCCAAACTCTCAAGTGCGCATCTAGCGATGGCAGGAGAGGCTTGGTTGCAACTTTGTAACGGGCTTGTGTGACTATCTTCCTACTATCTCGCTTCACCAGCTTAGGCTTCACAATCCGCGTTACCTGTCTCAATGTCAGCTTGAGCGGATTCTCGCGGGGGATGCGAATGTAGATGAATTCGCTCTGATCATCTTCCTGCATATCAGACGGATCAAAGGCTTCTGCCTTTCTGGCTTCTGGTTCAGAAAACAGATGACTGTGCGACTTCCACCACGACCAAAAATCGCATGAATGTACATCACCGAAATCGGCATAGAGCTTCGCAAACTGACCGATGCCACCTGCTTCGCATGTGTGACGATAGCCTTCATGTCGTCGCAGATATTCCCACCAGTAGTAGAACACCGACCACTTCCAACGCTCAGACGTTTTATTACCTGGCTGGGGCGCTTTTCTGCGACTTTTTCGCACACCTAAAAGCGGCGGCGCATAGATGAAAAAGGCTGATTTTTCCGACTTTCTACTCATAGTTTTACCTATTGATGCCACATCAACGCACGTCAATGCAAAACTCAAGCGGCATCAATTTTATGGTAGTGTGAAATATAGAATGGAGAAAGGAATTCACCTTTTCATTCTAAAAAAGAGAAGGAAAACATTGAATGTATATAATCAAGAACGACAGCGTGATTAACGCATATGTCTACAGTGGGGATGAATTGCATTCCACGTACGATTTCGTGACACAGAACGATCTCCAGTTTGAAACTACGCATTATTGCGGAGATTACGCATGTGATTGCTGTGAAGGCGTCACGATCAGGCTCATCGACATGGAGCACTCACAGAAGATCGGCTTGGCAGTCATCTACGAAACGCAAATTCAGAATATTGTCGGCTTTGAAAGTTGCACCACGAAGGATGAGAGTGACGAGCTGATTTATCAGAAGGTCTGCGATCTACACGGCATCGCAAACTGATAAAAATTTACAAAAAAGGAAAATAATATGTTTAATTACTCGAATATTGAATTCACTATCAAAAGCCACAATCACTGTGATTGGGCAGAGTCGGACGAATATACTTACGTTGGGAGGACTGAAGAGGGTTATGAATTGGCTGAAGTGTCATTTCTGTTCTCTGACGGAATTCTCAGCCAAGTTTTTGTATATCCGTCGCATTTTGATGCAAGTTTTCTAAATGACGAAAAGTGCATCGGTGATTTGAAGGATCTATGCACTGAGGATATGATTGAAAAGGATGTTGAGGCGGCTGTGGAATGTGGTCGCACGATACATTTCAATTAATCTAATAGCTTCAGGCTCATCGCATATAGATGATAGCTATCGCAGATTGCGTTCTCACCCCACCAATTCAAGTTCAATCGCATCTTCGTTGACGAGCCTGTGGCAACGCTCACTGAGTTCAATGAAATGCTGACCGACATGGCGATGACGGGGAGACGAAACAATCTGCTCGCCAGCCTTTTGAAGCCGACTTGCACAGATGGCTAAAACTCCCATGCTGGGCTCGGCTCTCTTCATACGTAGCGTTCGTAAATAGCACTCGCTGTGAGCTAGCCAATATTCTGAAAACTCAGATTCACTTGAAACAATGCCTTTTGATTTGAGCAGATCAAAGGCTTCCATGATCAGTTTTTTACGCAATGTGACCTCCGTTGATAAATACGGAGAGTGATCTTGTTTGTGAAAAAACACGCTCTCCTGCAATTATTTATCAAAGAGTATCAAATGAGTTATATTTCCGATGTGAGAGAAGGATGGTGTGATTGGACGTCTTCGTTTGAATGGAACATCTGCGGGACATTGACATTTTCCGTCAATCAGAAGCCCAGTCTTGCAGAAGCGCAGAGGTACTGGTCATCATTCTGGCATAAGATAGATAGGCTCTGCTTCGGGCGGTCATACAAGAACCATTATCATGTTCCCCGTTTCGTTTACACGCATCAGGGAAGCGGAGGCGAAAACCCGCATATTCACTTTCTGGCATTCACGCCCTGCGATACTCGTGAATTCTGTATTCTGCTCAATGCTATATGGGCAGGCATGACCAACGCAGGAGTAGCAGTTCCTCACCAAAATGAAATTCTACCAGTGAGAAGCAAGGAAGCAGCTTCGCTGTATCTGCAGCACGAGGATATTGGTTACGATATGAGTGGCTTCAACGAAGCTCTCACGCATTTGCATCAAGCCCACGCAGAACTGCGCGGCGATGCTTTAAAACGGCTCGCTTCTGAAGCGACTTCAAAAAATGTCCAGGCTGCGATTGCGGCATATGACATGCACCTTGAGCGGGCTGAGTTACGACACAGAAGACGAAACGCATTTCGCTAGACAGTCATGCTGCGGTGAAATTGTTCGTCTTTCAACAAAGACAGTGTGCTCGGTATGTCTGGGTGCACGTCTTTGTTGTGTCGTAAGCAACCACAAACAAACCCCATTCATTCAAATCATTCAAAAACCCTGAAACTGCCAATCCTAGAAAACATCGGGGAAGATTGGCTGCTGGAGCAAAGCGGAAGCGAAAGCCAATCTGAAGCCGAACACGGAGCTGCATTGCAGCGATGTGTGATATAAACAAATAGCTCAAAGTTAATGAAAAACGCTGAGGCTATTGGAAACCAACAGATTCTCACAAGGAGGAAATCGGTAGGACCAAGCTACTGATTAATTTATATTTCTCTCATATCAAAAGTTAATGAGAGATAGGAAAAATGGGAAAAGCAAAGGTTCTTACTAAAGACGAAATCAAACGAGTGATGCGTATCGCTGACACAGGGGAAAATGGTCTCAGAGATAAGGCTGCTATGGCACTCAGCATTTTTGCGGGCGCACGTATCGGAGAAATTGCAGCTTTGAAGATTTCTGACGTTCGCGGGATTGATGGACGAGCAGTGGAAGTCATCAATCTCAGCAAGCATCAAACGAAAGGCAACAAATCTAGGCGTGTTTTCATTTCTGACGAGCTTCGCAAAATCCTAAACCAGTATCTCGCTCAGATTAGTCAGCTTGACGATGGCAGAGCGTTCATTCGCAGCAGTCGTACTATGGGGCATTTCAGCAACATCAGTCTCAGCTTACGCTTCAAAGCTATCTACGCATCTGCTGGCATCAACACGAGCAGTCATTCTGGCAGAAGGACATTTGCGACACGCTTGAACGCAGCTGGCATTGGGATGGCAACAATTCAGCATGCTATGGGTCATGCTAACATCGCTACTACAGCTGGCTACTGTTGGGTATCTGATGAGCAATTGGCGAGCGCGGTTAATGTGATTTGAGCGTAAACCGCATAACTTCAATTAACGAGAATTGGGATATATCTTCGGCGGTATATACAAAAAAACAGCCTCAGGGGCTTGAGGCTGTTAAGTTTGTTTGGGTCTAGGTGGCAAATGCTAGTCAAGCGGCTGGAGGTCAAGGATCCAGCCCTTACTAAAGTGCTTCGTCATTGATTTGCCGCAAAACTTGCAACGAGAGGTCACACCATTTTTAGTCGCTCTGGCGTAACCTTTCGACCGCTGATGCTTCCCGAAGATACAAAAGAATAGTCTGCGTATTGCCCACACCACAAATTTGTGCCCCCACGACGTATCAACATCGTCGGTATTCACAGCATAGGATAATTTGTAAACTTTCATTTTTGATAGTTTTATACAATACCATTAATCGGCATTGAAATAAGCTTTCATTTATACAACTTTGTATAAATTATAAAAATATTCTCTGGGGGAATGTATGATTTTTGAAATCGGAAAAATATTTGATTTTCAAAATTCCACTAACATAAAATGTTTACATAATGAGATCATAATTATCCAAAAAATTCTGGAACATGGACCTCTTCCTTCTTTGGATTTAATGAGGAAAACAGGACGATCTATCTCTGGTCACACAGAAGACTTAAAAAGACTTGTAGATATTGGAGCATTGACTGTGGAAATATCTGAATTTGATAAAAGAAAAAGAATATATGAGATATCAAAAAATATAAAAGAAAAATTAATAACTAAATAAAATTAAAAAAATCAGAACCGACGAAATCCGTTGAACGGCAATATTCAAGCTGCGAATTAGTCACTCCCAAGATACGCTCTGCCTCTGGTGACAATGCCACTGATGGCTTCGCCCACTCATCAAACTCGTCATCTGCGTTCCAACGATTGACAGCGTAGTAGTGAATTATCTCGCCCTTCTCTGGTGTCAGTGCGCTCGTCTCAAGCTGTATGATTAAGTCACGCTTCAAGCCACGAGTGCCAGCCAGATAGAGTTGCAACCCACCTTGCATGTAGAGTTCAAACAGACTGTCGTGCAGCCGCTTCTGGCTTTGGATTAGCTTCTCGTTCATCGTGTTATCGCCTTCGCAGCTTTGCGAAATGCGACCTCATCATTCTGAGCCCCATAGACATACCCACGCAACGCTTGTTGCTGATCTGCAAGCGTTGGCTCAGCTTGACGAATTCCCTGCTGAATTGAAGAAATCGCCTTAGAACGGTCCTCAGAGTCATTCTTACTATGAGGGGTATCTGCATTGCTTGGTTTGGGCTTTTGCTGCTGAGGGCTCTTCTGTGGAGCGGGTTTTGGTGGTTTCGCAGCGCGGGGTTGTTTCTGGTTCGCTAGCTGGACGCATCTTCGTTGGAAAATCGTGCCAAGCTGCGAAGTGCCAGCCAGCAGTATATCCATCGCCAGCTTCACATTATCGTTACTAGCATCATCAGCCATTTCTATGACTGCAATCACAGCATCTCGTAGTAAATGAATCTCGTCATTTTCGCCCGATTTAGCGCCCATATTACTCACTCCGTTACGAGTGTATTTATGATGATGGCGCAGGGTAGCTGGGCAGTTGAGCTTACTTAAAACTTTTAAGTTAGCTCTTTGTTTCGTTCGGCTTCAACAGCGCAAGCAATGTCTCTTTATCAATCTGCCCAGCTTGGAATCGCTTCATAGCTTCAAGCAAAAATGGGTCGCTCGTATCAGTAGCGACAGGAGCAGCAGCTTTCGCTTTTGGGTTCACTTTCACAATACTGCTACGACGGCTGTTGGATGTAGAATGGTCGTAGTGCTTCTCTAACTGCTCACGCCTGCAGCCCATGTTCAAAGCTAAATCGGGGTATTCTACGCCATGTGATCGTCGGATTGTCGCATATGTATGCCGAAGTGAGTAAATAGAACGCTTTTCGTTTTCCTTGTTGTAGAGCAATCCGTCTTTGGCGCCTTCAACAGGAACACGGCTCAAAAAGGTCTGGAAGGACTTGTTCAGGTCGGTGAACGGCTTCGGTGCGCTGCCTGCTTTCTGCTGACCAAACCACACCAGATCGTTATCGCCAGTATATGGTGATTTGTCTTTCCATTCTTTCAATGTCTTGTTCGCATTGGGTTGGGTTTGAACATCGCGGTTCTGGCTGGTCTTGGTCGCTTTTCTGACACCAACAACGCAAATTGGCTCAGCATGCTCCTTATCAACTTCATCAAACTTAATGTCACGCCAACGCATCTCACGAGCCTCTCCCAGCCTTAGACCTGAGTTCAGCATAAAGATGATAAAGTGATAGAGTTGCGTTCGTTGCATCTTGTGCCAAGCATTCACTTTATCATTCTTAAAGTGACCTATCACATCGCGGTAGCTTCGCAGATAAGCTGTCAGTGACTTGTGTTCGTCTGGTTCAAAATGCGGTCTGCGATTATGTGGTCTGCTGTCAGCTGGCGGCTTGAGCTTGAACACTTGCTGTATGCGTCCACGCTCCCGCGCATCGTGAAAAATCTGATTGAGCGCAGTCTGGTCCATTTGCAGCGTTTTTTTACTAGGCACTTTAGCTGCGTTATGTGTGGAGACGGTTTTGGCTCGGCGTCGTTTAGGGTTATAGTCAGACAGCTTCTCTCCGCGCTGTGTTGACCAGTAGCTGATGCGCCAGTCCCAATATGCGTGTGCAAAAATCGGGGTGATATCGTTGAGTCGCATGGATGTGCCGTCTGCATATCGGAAATACGCTTTGTAGTAGCGACCAGCTTGATTCTTGTGCCAACGCTGACGATCAGCAGCCCAAGTGCGATTGTTCAAATTGCGCTGATACCAATCTTCCCAGTGCTTCTCAAAAGTGAAGTCATCAAGCGTGTGACCCAGCGCCACCGCATTGCTTAGACGATCATATTCCTTACGAGCGAATGCATAAGCATCTTCATAAATCGTCAAGCCAGTGCTGCGATTTACAAATTTGCGCGGACCTAATCGCAGCTTCATATACCATTTAGCTTTGCGATGGGTTTTGCTGTTGGGAACGGCGGTAGCGAGATTGCGTTGATAGAGAATCAAATCTCCACCCAGAAGCTCAACCTTGTTCTCAAAATATGCCATGACTTAACTTACTGGTTAAGCCAATTTTTGTAATCAATGTTGGGAACATGCCTTGCCATATTTGTCACACCAATGACCATGCCGACAGGGGTGAGAGTTATTTGGCTCATATTTGTGTCATTATAAATTTCGCTGAATCTTTTAAGAACTGCAAATTCAATAAATTGTTTTTCTGCCTCTTTCGGATCGGGTATCTGACTAAGAAATCCGTAGTTTGATTTCATAACATCCAGATAGCTTCCGCCAGAAAATCTATTTATAGAAACGCACCCCTTAAATTGTAGATAGCCCTTCTCGCTCTCGAGTACTGGGTAGCTATCAACGCACATCTCGTAAACGGCTGTGGCTAGCGGAAGCAGATCAGAGAGCGAGTTAGCTGAGTTGATTTTTGTGCTGAGAAGGAAAACAGCAAGAGTTAAAAAAGATATCTGATTAGCGGTTAAACTTGGAATGATCTTGATAGCTTCGGAACAAACAAGAGACGGGTAACTTTCTGGAGCTTCTTTCAATCTCAGGATAAGAGTAGACGCCAGCAGTTCTGCATGAGCGTTTTTACCTTTCTTGGCTGAATTTAGGACAGCATCATGAATGCTGCTCTGGATATCAGGGTCTGCAAAATTTTTCGGATTGATGTGAGGAATTTGAGGGGCGAGTTTCTCTTCAAATGTCTTGCAAAATTCTTCTGCGTTTTCTCTCGCAGTCGCTGCTGCTTCGGCTTTAAGAGCAGGCATATGCTCTCGCATCAGAATAGTCACGATATCCTTTAAGTCATTCAGACTAATGCCGTGATTGTGAACAACCTGCACGTTTCCCGCCACTTGAGTGACGTGTTCAGATTTGGTCACGCTTTGGTCAGTCATCACGGTTTGTCACCGTTACGTCGCCGCCTATTTGCGTGACATTTTTGCTGTTTGTGGCGATTTGCTTAGTGCCCGATGACCTTTTCCGCAAAAGCAGAGCGAGCGCACTAAGCGCACTGATTCCGATGCCAGAAAAAAGCCACTCAACGTTATCAGCGGTCCACTGAATAATTGCGTTCACTTGCGCCCCCAAAGATGCCCTGACTGCTACGATACTGCTATAACCGAGAACCCAGTTCGTCAACGTTTCTGAGAACCTGCTACGATTCTGCTACAACGAAAAAGGGCTCGCGATTTCTCGCAAGCCCTTGATTTTCTTCGGAAAAACCGACTGTTCGGTTTAGCGCTTCGAGAACTGGAAGCTCTTACGCGCCTTGGCTTTGCCGTATTTCTTACGCTCGACAACGCGGCTATCGCGGGTCAGGAAGCCTTCCGACTTCACAGCGCTGCGCAGCAATGGCTCATACTTCGACAGTGCTTGCGCGATGCCATGCTTGACTGCGCCAGCCTGACCCGAAAGGCCACCGCCCTTGACGGTTGCGATGACGTCATATTGACCGGTACGCTCGGTGACACCGAACGGCTGGTTGATGACGAGACGCAGCGAGGGACGTGCGAAGTAAACTTCCTGATCACGGCCGTTGACGACAATCTTGCCAGTGCCTGGCTTTAACCAAACGCGGGCAACTGCGTCCTTACGACGGCCAGTTGCATAAGCGCGACCTTGCGCATCAATTTCCTGTTCGCGAACGAC
>CAZCXQ010000035.1:12840-14499 GCA_964502655.1 uncultured Sphingorhabdus sp. | reverse complement strand
AACCTGCTGCGTTTTGAAGATGGGGGCTTCACCGTTTCGGTGCAGGACGTGCAAGCCCTGATCGATTGGCAGAAAGACCCCAAATCGACCCGCGAAATTCAATATCGCCCTGCCCGCGTTTTGCTGCAGGATTTTACCGGCGTGCCGTGCGTGGTTGACTTGGCCGCGATGCGCGACGCGATGACCGCGTTGAAGGCGGACCCGTCAAAGATCAACCCGCTCGTCCCCGTGCACTTGGTCATCGACCACAGCGTCATGGTCGATGAATTCGGCCACCCAAAGGCAGCCGAGCAAAATGTGGAAATCGAATATCAGCGCAATGCAGAACGGTATGACTTCCTGAAATGGGGTTCAAAGTCGCTGAATAACTTTAAGGCCGTCCCTCCTGGAACCGGCATTTGCCATCAGGTGAACCTGGAACATATCGCGCAGGCCGTTTGGACCAGCGCAGCCGAAGATGGCACGACCATCGCCTATCCCGACACTTGCGTCGGCACCGACAGCCACACGACCATGATCAACGGCCTTGGCGTGCTTGGCTGGGGCGTTGGCGGGATTGAGGCGGAGGCCGCAATGCTTGGCCAGCCGGTGTCGATGTTGATCCCTGAAGTTGTTGGGTTCAAGCTGACCGGCGCGTTGGCCGAGGGCGTGACCGCGACCGACCTTGTGCTTACCGCCACCCAAATGCTGCGCGCCAAGGGCGTGGTTGGCCGCTTTGTTGAATATTATGGCCCCGGCCTTGCGTCCTTGTCGCTTGCCGACCGTGCGACGCTCGCCAACATGGCGCCCGAATATGGCGCGACCTGTGGCTTCTTTGGCATTGATGACAAGACGCTCGATTATCTGCGCCTCACCGGCCGTGCCGAAGACCAGATTGCGTTGGTTGAGGCCTATGCCAAGGAACAGGGCCTTTGGGCCTATGCCGATATGGCGGACCCGATTTTCACCGACACGCTTGAGCTCGACATGGGCAGCGTTGTGCCATCGCTTGCCGGACCAAAGCGTCCGCAGGACAAGGTTGTGCTCACCGAGGTCGACAATGTGTTCAACGACGATCTTATCAACGTCTACAAGCATGACAGCGCAAAGCGCGTCGCAGTTGAGGGCAAATCGCACGATATTGGCGACGGTGACGTGGTGATTGCGGCGATTACGTCGTGCACCAACACATCGAACCCAAGCGTTCTGGTGGCCGCCGGATTGGTTGCGCGCAAGGCGAATGCCTTTGGCCTGAAGCCCAAGCCATGGGTGAAGACTTCGCTCGCCCCCGGATCACAGGTCGTGACCGATTATCTCGACCGTGCGGGTTTGACCGCGGATCTGGACGCGGTTGGCTTCAACCTTGTCGGCTATGGCTGCACGACCTGCATCGGTAACTCCGGCCCGTTGGCAGAGCCTATCTCCGCCGCGATCAACGGCCATGACATTGTTGCCGCCTCGGTCATTTCGGGCAACCGCAACTTTGAAGGCCGCGTGTCGCCCGATGTACGCGCGAACTTCCTCGCATCGCCGCCCTTGGTTGTCGCCTACGCGCTGAAGGGCACCGTGACCGAAGACTTCACCACCACGCCAATCGGTCAGGCGACCGACGGTTCGGACGTGTATCTACGCGATATCTGGCCCACCAATCAGGAAGTGCATGATGTCATGACCGCAAAC
>CAZCXQ010000035.1:0-12830 GCA_964502655.1 uncultured Sphingorhabdus sp. | reverse complement strand
CGACCGTCTATGAAGGCGATGCGCATTGGCAGAAGATTCAGGTCGAAGGTTCGGACACCTACACATGGCGTGCCGGTTCGACTTATGTCGCAAATCCGCCCTATTTTGAAGGGATGAGCATGACGCCGGCGCCGGTGATGGATATCATCGAGGCAAAGCCGCTGGCGATCCTGGGCGATTCCATCACCACCGACCACATCTCCCCCGCTGGATCGATCAAAGCGGACAGCCCGGCCGGAAAATTCCTTATGGAACATCAGGTTAGCAAAGCTGACTTCAACAGCTACGGCGCCCGCCGCGGCCACCACGAAGTCATGATGCGCGGCACCTTCGCCAACATCCGCATCAAGAACGAAATGGTCCCCGGCATCGAAGGCGGCATGAGCAGCTACAATGGCGAAGTCATGCCCATCTACGACGCCGCCATGAAGCACAAAGCCGACGGCACGCCACTGGTGGTCATCGCCGGCAAGGAATATGGCACCGGTTCATCCCGCGATTGGGCTGCAAAAGGCACCAACCTCCTCGGCGTCCGCGCAGTCATCGTCGAAAGCTTCGAACGCATCCACCGTTCAAACCTGGTCGGCATGGGCGTTTTGCCATTGCAGTTCATGGAAGGCGAAAGCCGGACGACCTTGGGCCTAAACGCCGACGACAGCTTCACGATCACCAGCGTCGGAAAGCTTCAGCCGCGCCAGACGGTCACCGTCATGGTCACCCGCAAGGACGGCAGCACGTTCAATTTCGACACGCTGTGCCGCATCGACACCGCGAACGAAGTCGAATATTTCATGAACGGCGGCATCCTGCACTATGTGCTGCGGAAACTAGCGGCTTAAACGCGCGCTAAGATCGACAGCGCCGCCTTCAAATGCGGCGCGTCGATCATTTTTCCGTCGATTTGTAACACACCCGCTCCGGGGCTGGCTGCAAATGCATCAACGATCGATTGAGCATGCGCAATCTGCTCAGGCGATGGTGTGAAGCCGGCGTTAATCGACTTTACTTGCGATGGGTGAATGGCAAGCATCCCGGTAAAGCCATCCCGCGCCGCGCGCGCAACATAGGCCGATAGACCAGTCTCATCGCTGATATTCGGAAACACCGTATCGATGGCCGCAACGCCGGCGGCATGCGCGGCAAACAGCGTCAGGCTGCGCACCATCTCATACGGCGCAGTATAGCGGCCATCGGCCTCACGCGCCGTTGCGGCGCCAACGGCCGCGGGCAAATCCTCCGCCCCCCAGCTCACACCCGCCAGATAATGCGAAACTTCACGCAAAGTCCCCAGATCAAATACCGCACCAGGGGTTTCGGTCGCGATCGGCAAGATCGGGGGGGCTTCGCCATCCTGACTGTCCGCCACCGCTGCGGCTTCTGCGCGGAGCCAATGGACCGAACGTGCACCCTCCGCCTTGGGCAGGACAATGCCGTCCGGCATATAGGGCAAAACCGACGCCAGATCGTCGTGGGTCAGATGGCTATCCTGCGGATTAACACGGACAAACACCGGAACGGGCCGGTCGCCTGACAAAAACTCCGCAGTCGCTTCACGCGCTGAAACCTTGCGGTCCACTGCGACGGAGTCTTCCAAGTCGATGATAATCGCATCGGCACCGCTGGCGGATGCCTTGGCAAAACGATCAGGCCGGTCGCCGGGGACGAAGAGGAGTGAACGCAGTTTCATGGAGGCGACGCCTTTCAACTTCACTGAAGCCCTGAGCCTGTCAAAGGGCGCTTATCGGCGGGGCGTGCTTCGACAGGCTCAGCACTACGGTCTAGATATCAGTCGGCGCTTTCTTTAGCAACGCCGCGCGCTCACAACTGCATACTACCTCGTCGCGCTGATTGAGGCAGCGGTGCAGGAACGTCACAACGCCCGCATCAGGACGCGACTTGCTTTCTTTTAGCGCAATGACCTCGGTTTCGGCGCGAAGCGTATCGCCTATAAACACCGGTTTAGGCATGATCAGCTTGTCATAGCCAAGGTTCGCCACCAGCGTACCCAAGGTAGTGTCGCCCACCGACAGCCCCACCATGAGGGCAAAGGTGAAGGTACCGTTGACGAGGATTTGCCCGAACTCGCTCGCCTTGGCCGCCTCTGCATCAATGTGCAGCGGCTGTGGGTTATGGGTCATGACCGAGAAAAGCAGATTATCGGTCTCAGTCACCGTGCGCCGGATGTCATGGACGATAGTGTCGCCGATTTGCCATTGATTGAAATATTTGCCTGCCACTATCAGCTCCCGCTTCTTAGTTCGTTATCCCGAACGTGTTTCGGGATAACACGCGACGGTGATCCGCTATCCTGAAACACGTTCAGGCTGACGAAACGTTTATCCATCACTCCGCCGCCTCGATCCGCACCAACAATGCCTCGACCTGCACCTGCGCGCCGGCCTCTGCGTTTAGCTCGGCCACAACGCCGTCAAAGGGGGCGGTTAGGCTGTGTTCCATCTTCATCGCTTCGAGCGTGAGGAGTTTCTGACCCTTGGTCACCACATCGCCCGCCGCGACGTCCACCGCGATGATCCGGCCCGGCATGGGGGAAAGTATGTCTCCGTCATGGGCCGATGCATGGGCGCCGCCTGCATAGCGATAAGGTTCGACCCACCAAGTCTGCCCATTTCCAGTCTGGAAAAATCCGCTTGGAGCGTTCTGGCTGAAAACGAACGGCCGCGGGTCGACATATTCAACAATTGGAATGTCGACTTCGGTTGCAATCCCGTCAACCGACAGAACCGCCTTGTGATTGCGATCGCCGTTGAGCCTGAACCCCGCAATGGCTTGATGGGTATACTGCTCTGCGCTCCGCCCCAGATCATCAATATCCGCGTTCTCGTCAGGTATCAAATCGTCGCCCGCGCGCTGTAGCAGGCCGGTATCGACGTTGCCGGACGCAAAATCAGGATGCTCAAGCGCGTTGATAAGAAACGCAGCATTGTTTTTAACCGGCCAAATTTTGCTGTCATTCAAAGCCCATGCCAGCGACTGTATCGCGCCTTCGCGGTCCAAATCATGGGCGATCATTTTGGCAATCATCGGGTCATAAAATGGTGAGACTTCGGATCCCTGACACACGCCGGTATCAATCCGGACACTGCCGTCGAGCTCAAAAAACTCTAACCTGCCAACGCTCGGCAAAAAGCCTTTCGCCGGATCTTCGGCATAGAGCCGCGCTTCAATGGCATGACCGTCAATGCGCAACTCATCTTGCCGAAGCGGAAGCGGTTCACCGCTCGCCACGCGCAGTTGCCATTCGACAAGATCGACGCCGGTGATTTGCTCGGTCACGGGATGTTCGACCTGTAACCGCGTATTCATTTCCATAAACCAGACGAGGTCCGGGTCGATGAAACCCTTGGAGGAATCGGCAATGAATTCGATTGTGCCTGCGCCGACGTAATTGACCGCCTTTGCTGCGCGGACAGCGGCGCTGCATATCAGTTCGCGGGTATATGGCGTTACACCCGGCGCGGGGGCTTCCTCAATCACCTTCTGGTGACGGCGTTGCAGCGAACAATCGCGTTCGAACAGATGGACGATATTGCCGTGCGTGTCGCCAAACACCTGCACCTCAATATGGCGCGGGCGCTGAATATATTTTTCGATCAGGACATGCGCGTTGCCGAACGAGGCGGTGGCCTCACGCTGGCACGATGCGAGCGCGTCGGCAAAGTCCGCAGCGTCATCGACCTTACGCATCCCCTTGCCACCGCCGCCGGCGACCGCCTTAATGAGCACGGGATAGCCGATTTCGGCGGCTTGCTGCCCAAGGAACGCCGGGTCCTGGTTCTCGCCCATATAGCCGGGGGTGACCGGTACGCCCGCCTCCGCCATCAATTTCTTCGCTGCATCCTTCAGCCCCATTGCGGTGATGCTGGCAGGTGCCGGCCCGACCCAGATGAGGCCCGCGGCAATCACGGCCTGCGCAAATTCGGCGTTTTCGGAAAGGAAACCATAGCCCGGATGGATTGCCTCGGCTCCGCTCGCCTTGGCCGCGGCGATGATCTTTTCGCCCACCAAATAGCTATCACGCGCCGCAGACGCCCCGATATGCACCGCCGCGTCGGCTTGCTGCACATGCAGCGCCTTGGCATCGGCATCTGAATAAACGGCAACGGTGCGAATACCCATCGAACGCGCCGTACGGATAATCCGACAAGCAATTTCGCCACGATTGGCAATGAGGAGTGATTTGATCATCTGACTCACATCCGGAACACCCCAAAGCGGGGCGCCTCCTCGACGGGTGCGTTTAGCGCAGCGGCGAAGGCCAGCCCCAGCACATCGCGTGTCTGCGCCGGGTCGATAATGCCGTCATCCCACAGGCGCGATGTCGCGTAATAGGGGTTGCCTTCGTCTTCATATTTCTGCCGGATGGGCGCCTTGAATGCTTCGGCTTCATCTGGCGTCCATGTCGCAGCGTCGCGATGGACGGTCGCCAACACGCTCGCCGCCTGTTCTCCGCCCATGACCGAGATGCGCGCATTCGGCCAAGTGAACAGGAAACGTGGGCTATAAGCCCGCCCGCACATGCCGTAATTGCCCGCGCCAAAGCTGCCGCCGATCAAGACGGTGATTTTGGGCACGCTCGCGGTGGCGACGGCCGTGACAAGCTTTGCGCCATGCTTGGCGATGCCCTCCGCCTCATATTTGCCGCCGACCATGAAGCCGCTGATATTCTGCAAGAACAGCAACGGGATCCGCCGCTGGCAAGCAAGTTCGATGAAATGCGCGCCTTTGACCGCGCTTTCCGAAAACAATACGCCATTGTTCGCCAGGATCGCGACGGGCATGCCCCAGATATGCGCAAAGCCGCAGACCAACGTCGTGCCATACAGCGCCTTAAACTCATGAAATTCGCTGCCGTCGACCAGGCGCGCGATGACTTCGTGCACGTCATAAGGCGCGCGTACGTCGTCGGGGATGACGCCATACAGTTCGTCGGTGTCAAATTTGGGTGCCCGTGGTTCCTTTAAATCAATGTCGGGTTTGTGGGTTGGCCCTAAGTGGCTGATGATATCGCGCACGATGGTCAGCGCATGTTCGTCATTCTCCGCGACATGATCGACCACGCCCGATTTACGGCCGTGCAGATCGCCGCCGCCCAAATCTTCGGCGCTGATTTCTTCACCCGTCGCGGCCTTGACCAATGGCGGGCCAGCGAGGAAGATTGTACCTTGGTTGCGAACAATGACGCTCTCGTCGGACATCGCCGGAACATAGGCGCCACCCGCGGTGCAACTGCCCATGACGCAGGCAATTTGCGGAATGCCCTTGGCGCTCATGTTCGCTTGATTGAAGAAGATACGCCCGAAATGCTCGCGGTCCGGAAAGACCTCGTCCTGGTGCGGCAGGTTCGCACCGCCGCTGTCGACCAGATAGATGCACGGCAGGTGATTGGCCTCGGCAATTTCCTGTGCGCGCAAATGCTTTTTGACGGTCATCGGGTAATAAGTGCCACCCTTCACCGTCGCGTCATTGCACACAATCATGCACTGGCGCCCCGAAACGCGGCCTATCCCGCAAATCAAACCCGCGCCGGCAATCTCGCCATCGTAAAGGTCATTGGCCGCAAGCTGGCCGATTTCCAAAAATGGTGAGCCGGGATCAAGCAGACGCTCGACGCGCTCGCGCGGAAGCAACTTGCCGCGCGATGTATGCCGTTCGCGCGACTTTTCATTGCCGCCCAATGCGGCTTCGGCAACCTTTGCCCACAGTTCATCGCGCAGCGCACGGTTGTGCGCGACACGTTTTTTGTAGTCGTCAGATTCGGTGTTGATTTGGGTCGATAAAGTCGGTGCGCTCATCGTTTCAATTGAAACGATTTTGCAGATTTAGCAAGGCCATCGCCGCAATTGCTGCCTCGCCGCCCTTGTCCTTCTGCTTGGGATCAGCGCGGACAATGGCTTGTTCTTCATTCTCGACCGTCAAAATGCCGTTACCGATGGCAATTCCGTCCATCGTCAACGCCATGATACCACGCGCGCTTTCGCCAGCGACGATTTCGAAATGATAGGTTTCGCCGCGAATAACGACGCCGATGGCGACGAAGCCGTCATATTGCTGCGCTTCGGCAGCCATGGCAATCGTGCCCGGAATTTCGAGCGCACCAGGAACGGTGATGACTTCCACCTCATGCCCCTTGGCTTTCAGTGCGGCTTTCGCACCGGCAACCAACATATCATTCAAATGGTCGTAGAACCGCGCTTCAACTATTAAAAACTTTGCCATTATTCGCCTCCGGTGCCGGGTATCGCGCGCTCGCCTACAATGGAAAGGCCATAACCTTCAAGGCCGACCAGCGTGTGATGCGTGTTGGTCAGCAAAATCATGTCATGTACACCCAGCTCGGTCAGGATTTGTGCACCACCGCCATAATCGCGCAGCTCTTCGATTTCGGGCGCGCCAGCCTGCTTGCCTTCGGCGCGAAGCTGCATGAAACGCGAAACCAAGCCCTTCATCGGCTTGTTGATCACAACAATGACCCCTGCCCCTTCCGCCGCAATGGCCTCCATCGAGCGCGGAAGAAGCCCGGAACGCTCGTTTTCTTCGCCGAACACGTCCACAAACATCGACATGGTGTGCATACGGACAAGTGTCGGCTTTTCGGGATCGATACGCCCTTTCACCAACGCCATTGTCTCGTCGCCCGTGGCTTTGTTGTAAAAAGTCATGGCGGTCCATTCACCGCCCCACTTGCTTTGAAACTTCATCTCCGCGCGCTTTTCGACCAGATGGTCATGCTGACGGCGATAGGCGATCAGGTCACGGATCGTGCCCATTTTCAAATTATGCATGCGCGCAAACGCGACAAGGTCATCCATCCGGGCCATGGTGCCATCGTCTTTCATGATCTCACAGATCACACCCGACGGGTTGAGGCCAGCAAGACGGCTGATGTCCACCGCAGCCTCGGTATGCCCTGCGCGCACGAGAACGCCGCCATCGCGCGCAGTCAGCGGGAAGACGTGGCCGGGGGAAACAATGTCATCCGGCCCCATGGAGGCATCCACAGCCACCGAAATCGTCCGCGCGCGGTCAGCGGCGCTTATGCCGGTCGTGACGCCTTCACGGGCTTCTATGGACACCGTAAAGGCAGTCTGCATGCTTTCGCGGTTCTCGCGCGCCATGGGCGTCAGGCCAAGCTGCTCGCAGCGCGCCTTTGTCATCGAAAGACAGATCAGGCCACGGCCATGGGTCGCCATGAAGTTAATAGCGTCTGGCGTTGCCATTTGCGCTGGAATGATAAGGTCGCCTTCATTTTCGCGGTCTTCATCGTCAACGAGGATATACATGCGCCCATTGCGCGCTTCTTCGATGATTTCCTCGATCGGAACGAGCGCAGGCGTGTCATCATTCGAAAAGAGATAGCTTTCCAGTTTGCGCAGCGTTTCCGCTGTTGGATTCCAGCCTGCATCATCCAGATCACGCAAGGTATTGGCATGAAGCCCCGCCGCGCGCGCCAGCCCCGAGCGCGACAAGCCGCCTTCGTTGACGAGATTACGAAGCTTTTCAATTAACTGGGTGGACATATGACCTCCAACATTCGCAGAATAGCGAAACATGATTCGCTATTTTCACACTGAAATGTGATTGTCAAAGCATGAATCACATTGAGATGTTGAGGAGAGTGTCATGGCGCAGACAATATGGGTAAACAAAGCGAAGCTTTCGGAAAATATGGTCCATGATGCCGACCTGCCCATATTGGCGGATGGCGCCATCCGGCTGAAAATCGAAAGCTTCTCGGTAACCGCAAACAACATCACTTATGCCGTCATTGGCGATATGTTCGGGTACTGGAACTTCTTTCCGGCTGAAGGCGCGTGGGGCGTCGTTCCCATGTGGGGGCACGCGGTGGTCACAGAGTCCCGCCACCCCGAAATCGCGGTTGGTGAGCGCGTGTACGGCTATCTTCCGATGGGCACGCATTTGGACGTCTTGCCCGGAAAAGTGAGCGCTAGCGGCTTCACCGACACCGCAGCCCATCGGCAGCCCATGAGCCCGATCTATAACCAGTATAGCCGTATCAACGCGGACCCCGAGCATGATGCAGCGAAAGAGGCGGAGCGCATGTTATTTGGACCTTTGTTCAAAACGGGTTTTCTCATAGAATCCATGTTCCGCCGCGAAGATTGGTTCGGTGCGCAGAATCTGGTCATGACCAGCGCGTCGTCGAAAACATCCATGAGCCTAGCGAGCGTTGCGAAGGACTTGTCGCCCCAAATCAAGCGGATTGGCCTGACATCAAAAGGCAATGTCGCATTCGTTGCCAATTCAGGTCTCTATGACGAAGTCATCGCCTATGACGACGTTGGCAATTTGCCAGCTGCTACCTCGGTAACCGTCGATTTTGCCGGCAACAGCGGATTGCTGCGCGACATTCATGACGCGCTTGGCGAGCATCTAAAATATAGCTGCCTTGTCGGCGCAACGCATGTCGATGCACGCGGCGCGAACAGCCCGGGCGGCAATGGCGACGCAATGCCGGGGCCCAAGCCCATTCTTTTCTTCGCGCCCGATCACGCCGTCGCCACCATTCAGGAACTTGGTCCAAAAGGCTTTGGCGAAGCGGTTGCCACAAGTTGGAAGAGCTTCCTTGGCGCAGTGGACGGTGTCGTGAAAATCGATGAACGCACTGGAATAACGACAGCTATTCCCGCGTTCACCGACACATTTCAGGGCAAAGCAGATCCCGCGATCGGGATTATCATTCGTCCTTAAAAACCCGGCCATCCTTCATCACAAACTTCACCGCTTTCAAAACGGTGACATCTGATGTGGGATCACCAGTAACGGCAATAAGATCGGCAGCTTTGCCGGGTTCAAGGCTGCCCACTTCTTTCTCCACGCCTAACAAAGTTGCCGCGTTCATCGTCGCAGCCTGTATGGCCGCGCTGGCGGGCATGCCATGCTTGACCATCAACTCGAACTCGTCCGCATTCTTTCCATGTTTTGAGACACCAGCATCTGTCCCGAACGCAATTTTCACGCCAGCCGGATACGCCTTTTCAAGACTTTTTCCCGTAACGCCAATGCGCCATTTGACCTTTGCCAAGACGTCTGGCGGATAGGCATTGGGGTTCGCCGCAAGCCGTTCAAAGTACCCATTCACAGTTGAGAGCGTCGGGACATAATATGCACCCGCCGTTTTGAACAATTTGATGCTCGCATCGGTCAGCATCGTCCCATGTTCGATAGAGTCGGCGCCAACGGCAAGCGCTGCATCAATGCCGTCATCACCATGCGCGTGCACCGCAACTTTCTTACCATATAAATGTGCGGTATCGACCAATGCTTTCACTTCATCGTCAAACACTTGCCGGCCAAGACCCGAGCCAATGCGGCTGTTTACGCCGCCCGTTGTCGCTATCTTAATGACATCTACTCCGCGCCGAATTTGCTTACGCACCGCCTGACGACAGCTTTCGACGCCATCACACAGATTGTCTTGGTTGATACTGTTATGCAGGTCTTCCGAAACCGACAGCGTGGCATCCATATGCCCGCTTGTCGTCGAAATAGAGCGCCCGGCATCGATGATCCGCGGCCCCGGCAGCTCGCCGGCGGCAACGGCATCGCGGAGCGCCAATGTCGCCCCGCTTCCATCGCCCAAATTGCGCACGGTGGTGAAACCCGCCATCAGCGTCTTCTTTGCGTTTCCGGCGGTACGGTATGCAGCGCGGGCAGGACTATCGGTCACAGCCTCAATCAACGCTGCATTGCCGCCCGCGTCGCTATCGAGATGCACATGGCTGTCGATCAAACCAGGAAGCACAAACTTGTCCTTCAAATCGATCAACTTCGCGCCTGCTGGTCCGGGCTGATGCCCGGCCAAAATCTCCGCCACCCTGCCATTACGAATGATGACAGTAGACGGACCGCGCGGCGGCGTTCCAGGCTTGTCGAGCAATTGCCCGGCATGGACGACGGTGACTTGTTCTAGCGCCTGGGCCGCAAGGGGAGAGCTTGCCAGCAAAGCAGCACTTAGTGAAACAACAGCAAATATCTTCATTCGATCAAACTCCCCTATTGGCCATGCAACGCGATCCCGCTGGCGGCGGATTTTGCGGCGGCCCGGCAAAACATTGTGCAATTGCCATCCACTGATGCGCGACTTCTCCGGTGACTGCAAGCGACGTATCGGCAATGTTGCGACATTGCGTCACAACCTGACAAAATTCGGTCGCGCTGCCCGTAATGAGCCCACTGTCGGACGCCTCACCATATTCCCATATCGCTCCGGAAGGCGCAGTCAGACGGATCTGCGGCATTGGCCCCGGCGGGTCTTGGCGCCGGTTTTTCCACGTAAAGCCCCACGTATTGACGCCCAACCGGACGATATTGCCAATCCGGTCGGTATCCTGACGCGCGACGCCCAAAACATCATAAACCGCCTGTGCGTGCGCCCATGTTTCCATGAGACGCGCGGTTATGGAGCTTAACGCGCTCATATCCGGCCCGACCCATTTTAGCCGCAGTTTCGGATCGGCCTCGGCAAAAGCCGCAGCAACGGCCTCAGCCCGTTCCAGCCATGCATGGAGCAAAGCCTGTCCAGAAAGTCCGTCTAGGTAAGACGCCTCAAAAGCAGGTAATTTTCCGCCCCGGACGCCGTCCATCATGGCAGTGACAAATGCACCAAATGCAGCCTCATCCTGCAACGACAGATCCACCGCGATATTCCAGACATGCAAATGCCGGACGATGTTGTTGATCGTCCATCCTTTGAACTGCGTTTGCGTTTCGAAATCATAATCGGACAGTGCAGCAAGAAGCCCTGCCAATGCTCTGCTCTCTTCCAAAAAGTCCGTTGCCTGCTGCATCACCATCACCCCATAAATCCGAACAAATGTCCTGCCACTTTGCGCATCTGGATCTCTTCTGCACCTTCGGTAATTCGGTAGCGCCGATGGTGTCGGTAGATATGCTCAAACGGTTTATGGCGTGAATAACCAATCCCGCCATGCACCTGCATCGCGAAATCCGCTGCATTGCAGACCAACCGGTTCGCTTTATAATTACACATGCTCACTTTGTCCGATAACCGCACCGCGACTTCAGGCTTGGTCATGCTGTCCATTTCGGCGGCGGTTTTGTAAATCAAAAGGCGCAGCATCTCCGCGTCGGTTTGCAGTTCGACCAATGGGAACTGAATGGCCTGATTTACCGCAAGAGGTTTGCCAAATGGCTTACGCTGACGCGCATACTTCACCGCTTCATCAATGCAATATTGGGCCGCGCCGAGCGAACTTGCCGCTTGGCGAATGCGGTTCTCATGCACAAAATGCTGCGCAACAGCCAGACCATTGTCCAATTCGCCAAGGATGGCACTTTCCGGCACCCAGACATCGGTATATTTAACCTTGGGGTGATCGGTGGGCATATTGAACGTCCACATATATTCGCCAATTTCAAAGCCTGGCGCATCCGTTGGCACGACAAAGCACGTAATGCCGCGCGCTTTGCCATTTTCACCGCTGGTGCGCGCAAAGGTCATCACATGCGATGTATAGGGCAGACCGGTCGTCCACATCTTGTTGCCGTTGATGCGATAGCCTGCAACGCCGTCACGCATTTCAGGCACGGCGCGCGTATCCATATGCGTCGCGTCGGAGCCATGATCTTCTTCGGTCAGGCCGAAACTCCACCCCATTTTGCCCTCGAGCATCGGCGGAATAAACGCGGCCTTTTGCTGCGGCGTACCAAAATCACGCAGCATCAAAACCTGCACGAGATTGCCGACAATGCTGCTTTCGTTCTGCAGGTCATTATGCAGCCCTAAGCCCTTATGCGCCAAATGATGCCGGATGACCGCCATCGCCAGATTGGAGCCATTTTTCCCACCAAATTCTTCCGGAATAGCAAAGCGATAATGTCCGGCCTTGTCCGCCACCTGCCGCATTTCGGCCAGCAATGCCCACCAATCAGCACGCGGATGACCGTCATTATCCCAATCCGTCCGCGCGTTTTCGCGGCGGTGATCAAAAAAACGGATATTGTCGTCGCGCGCTTCAATCGGCTTGATCTCCCGATCAATGAACGCGTCGAGTTCGGCCAAATAGTCGGTGATCTCTGTGGGAATTTCGAAGAGCATTAGATTGTCCATTTTTTTCTGGCCGCGGCCAAGCCTGAATATTTGGGTTGGTCAGCCGCAAGTTTGGCGAGCGATTGCGCTTTTAACTGCGCCAGCAACCCTGGGGTATTGAGTGATTGTCTACCCGCCAATAATGCATCGCAAAGCGACTTATCATGCACGTTTAATGGCGCAGTCGCTTCGCGCTGTAACATGCCCAGTGCGTTCACGGCCACGGCAGCCATGAAACGGTCACGTCCGTTGGCCTGTGGTTTGATATCGGTCTCAATCCAACGCGCGAGCGCCTCCAGCATTTCGGTTGCGGATGGCTCCCCCAGCCGTCGAGGCGCGGCGGGTGGCGGCAGCGTAATGGGGCCACGTTCGGCTTCCGCCGCATCCTCTTCCAATAGCATCAGCAAATCAATTTCGGTTTCCGAAGTCCGCCGTCCAATCACGGCACGCTCTAACCCTTCATCGAGACCACTGCGCCAGATATCGGCCATTTGCAGGCAGCAGACGCCCCACCACAATGTCGAATAGACAAGCCACCAACGGAAGCGTTCAGGTTCGACCGATGTACCGCTCACGCTTTCATAGGCGGCAAAAAATTCGTCCAACGGGCCAATGCCAAATGCGGGTCGGTCAATATATCCAAACCGCCAGCTGTTAATGCAGCCAAAGGCGATATCCTGATGCCGATCCCCCAGATGCGCCAATTCCCAGTCGAGGACAGCCGCGAGACCATTCGCAT
>CAZCXQ010000034.1:7275-14918 GCA_964502655.1 uncultured Sphingorhabdus sp. | reverse complement strand
GCACAACCAAGATACAAAAAGGCAGTTAATCGGATCAAGCAGATATCCCTTCGCGCCTAACGTCCCCTTTTGCATAAGGTTCCACCACGGCACAGCAACATCCGATACCCAGAAGATAATAGGATACCAATGATAAGGCACAGGGCGGATCAATTATCTGCAAGCGGGCACCCACAGTCGTCCCGCAACATTGGCCCTTACATGCGCCGATGGGCAACGGCGCACCATGCAAAGTCATTTTAGCGCAGGTCGGCCTTGAAAGCTTTCGGGTGGTGGTGCAAAGCGCCATCCAATTCACACGCTGCATGATGGAGCATTTATGCAAGGCAAGTTGGTAACGATTTTTGGCGGCAGCGGTTTTCTGGGCCGCTATGTGGCGCAGGCGCTGTTGAACGAAGGCGCACGCATTCGTGTGGCCTGCCGCAACGTCGGCGGCGCCAATCATATCAAGCCGCTCGGCAATGTTGGCCAGGTTCAATTGATGGCGGCGGATGTGCGCAAGCCAGATAGCGTGGCACGCGCCGTGAAAGACGCGGATGCGGTTATCAATCTTGTCGGCAGCTTCGACAATATGGACGCTGTGCAAAATGTTGGTGCCGGCATCGTGGCGCAGGCCGCAGCCGCCGCTGGTGTCAAAGCGCTCGTGCATGTGTCGGCCATTGGCGCCGATGCACAGAGCGAAGCGGAATATGGGCAGAGCAAGGCAGGTGGCGAAGCCGCGGTGCGCGCGGCATTCCCCTCGGCGGTTATCCTTCGCCCATCCATCGTCTTTGGCCGCGAAGACCAGTTCATCAACCGCTTTGCCGGAATGATCCGCGCGCTTCCTGTGGTTCCCGTGATTGGGGCAGACACCAAGTTCCAGCCGGTATTTGTAGGCGATGTCGCCAAGGCGGTCGCAAAGGCCGTGGCCCATCGGGACGGAAGCACGCTTGAGCTGGGTGGCCCCGAAATATTTTCGATGATGGAGCTGAACCACTGGATCGCCAAGGCCATCGGCCGCGATCGCATATTTGTGGAAGTCCCCGACATAGCGGCAAAGCTGCTCGCAAAGGGCACGGGTTGGTTGCCGGGCGCGCCGATCACGCAAGATCAATATAAGATGCTGGGCAAGGACAATGTCGTAACCGGCACAGATGGGCTGGCGGCTTACGGCATCGTGCCGACGCCGCTGGATACAATTGCTGCCGATTGGTTGAACATCTATCGCCGGCATGGCCGCTTTGGTGGCGGTCAGTGAGCGATTGGCTGATCGCCGTACTCCTCGGTATTATCGAGGGGCTGACCGAGTTTCTGCCCGTATCGTCCACCGGACATCTTATACTTGCCGGTGAACTGGTCGGATTTACCGACAACAGTTCGATCGCGTTCAAGATTGCCATCCAGCTGGGCGCAATATTGGCGGTGTTGCTGGTATATTGGCAGCGTTTCTGGGCGGTCGGCATGGGGTTATTGAAAGCGCAGCCCGGTCCAATCGCGTTCACCCGCAACATCCTGCTTGGCTTTGTACCAGCGTTGCTCATCGGCGTTGTTGCGTACGACGCCATTCGCGCCGCCATGCAAACGCCCGAAATTGTCGCCATCGCGCTGATCGTCGGCGGCATCATCATATTGGTTCTTGAGCGGATCGTGAAAAATGTCCGCTTCCATTCGGTGGAGGACATACCATTCGGCACGGCTTTATCCATCGGCCTTATTCAGTGCACCGCCATGCTACCCGGGGTGAGCCGGTCAGGCGCAACGATTATGGGCGGGCTGATGATGGGTGTCGAACGCAAAACGGCGGCCGAATTTTCGTTTTTCCTTGCCGTGCCAACGATGATGGCCGCGACCGTCTACGCGCTATGGAAAGATCGCGCACTGCTGAGCGCCGATGACCTAGACATGATTGCCATTGGGTTCACCGCGGCATTTGTGGTGGCCGTGATCGTGGTGAAAGCGTTCGTGGCACTGGTGGGTAGATATGGCTTCGCACCCTTTGCCTATTACCGAATCATTGTGGGTTCAGCGGCTTTGCTGTGGCTAGCCATAGGGTAAGGTCCGAAGCGGTCATAAATATGTGAAATAATGTTGCGTGGCACCATTATTTAGTCACAAAATATATGACATATGGCAGTTAAACTGACCTATTATTCGGTTTTATAGGTGACATCCACCGTTTTCCGCGATACGCGCCGCGCATATTCAAGGAGTGTGCGCTGTGGCCAAAGACCCGATGCTGAAATTTATCTCGAAACCGCAGGCCTACCCTGAAAAGCGGTCTGCGCAGCTTCGTGCAGAGGATTTTGCCGAAATCGCCGAGCGTTATGCATCAGACGACGCCGCGGATCAGGCATCGCGTTGTTCTCAATGCGGCGTGCCATATTGTTCGGTGCATTGCCCGCTGCACAACCATATCCCCGATTGGTTGCGCCTGACCGCCGAAGGGCGTTTGCGTGAGGCGTATGAGCTGTCCAACCTGACCAGCACCATGCCCGAAATTTGCGGCCGCATTTGCCCGCAAGATCGCTTGTGCGAAGGCAATTGCGTCATTGAATTTTCCGGTCACGACGCCGTGACCATTGGCTCTGTTGAAAAATATATCACCGACACCGCTTGGGAACAGGGCTGGGTTGAACCCGTTGCGGTCGGACCATCGCGCGGGCAATCGGTGGGCATCATTGGCGGCGGCCCGGGTGGCCTCACCACCGCAGAATATTTGCGCGTCGCTGGATATGACGTGCATGTGTACGACCGATACGACCGCATGGGCGGCCTGCTGACCTATGGCATCCCCGGATTTAAGCTGGAGAAAGACGTCGTCATGCGCCGCGTGAAGCGGCTTGAGGATGCGGGCATCCATTTCCACACCAATTTCGAAGTTGGCCGTGACGCCACGCTGGACGCGTTGCGCGCCAAGCATGATGCCGTGTTGATTGCGACCGGTGTGTACAAGGCGCGCGCGGTGTCGTTACCGGGCGGCGATCTGAATGGCGTGGTGGCGGCATTGGATTATTTGACCGCGTCCAACCGCAAGGGCTTTGGCGATGCCGTGCCCGCATTCGAAAGCGGCGCGCTGAATGCCGCGGGCAAGAATGTCGTCGTCATTGGCGGCGGCGATACCGCGATGGATTGCGTTCGCACCGCCATCCGCCAAGGCGCAAAGTCGGTCAAATGCCTCTATCGCCGCGACCGCGAAAGTATGCCCGGTTCGCAGCGTGAAGTGGCCAATGCCGAAGAAGAAGGCGTCGAGTTTGTGTGGCTGTCCGGTCCCAAGGGCTTTGAAGGCAATGGCAAGGTCGAGCGTGTTCAGGTTTCGAAAATGCGCCTTGGTGCCCCCGACGCATCGGGTCGCCGCGCGCCGGAAAATGATCCGCAAGGTGACTTCACACTGGACGCCGACCTTGTGATCACCGCGCTTGGTTTTGAAGCCGAAGACCTGCCGGTATTGTTCGGCGCGGCGGACCTGAACGTCACCCGTTGGGGCACCATTCGCGTGGACCATAATACGCAGATGACCAACCTCGACGGTGTGTTCGCCATTGGAGACATCGTGCGCGGCGCGAGCCTTGTCGTCTGGGCGATCCGCGATGGCCGCGACGTGACGCAGCATATGCACAATTATCTCAAATCAAAAGCAAGCCGTGAAAAGGTTGCAGCATGACCATATTCTACCCCACCCCCGAACATGAACGCCTCGCCAACGAGGGCATGTATTATCCGGAATCCGAAGGCGATGCCTGCGGCGTTGGCTTGATTGCCGCGACCGATGGCAAGCCATCGCGCCGCGTGGTGGCAGCCGGGATCGAAGCGCTGAAAGCCGTTTGGCACCGCGGTGCCGTTGATGCCGACGGCAAGACGGGTGATGGCGCTGGGCTGCATATCGACTTGCCCGTCCGCTTCTTTGACGATGCCATTTCGGACAGCGGCCACCGCCCGATGCCAAACCGTTTGGCGGTCGGTATGGTGTTCCTGCCGCGCACCGACCTGAGCGCACAAGAAAACTGCCGCACGATTGTTGAGGCGGAAATTATCGACGCGGGCTACACCATTTATGGCTGGCGGCAGGTGCCGGTCGATGTGTCGGTTATCGGCACAAAGGCGCAGGCGACACGGCCCGAAATCGAACAGATCATGATCGCGGGTCCAATGCCCGATGCGGTGGATGCGACCGAGTTTGAAAAGAATCTCTACCTCGTCCGCCGCCGGATTGAGAAGAAAATCATCGCTGCGCAAATTCGCGATTTCTACATCTGCTCGCTGTCGTGCCGGTCGATTGTCTATAAGGGCCTGTTCCTCGCCGAAAGCCTTTCGGTCTTTTACCCCGATCTTCAGGATGACCGTTTTGAAAGCCGCGTCGCGATTTTCCACCAGCGTTATTCGACCAACACCTTCCCCCAATGGTGGTTGGCACAGCCGTTCCGCGGCCTTGCCCATAATGGCGAAATCAACACCATCCGTGGCAACCAGAATTGGATGAAGAGCCACGAGATCAAAATGGCCAGCATCGCCTTTGGCGCGCAGTCGGATGACATTAAGCCCGTCATTCCGGCGGGTTCATCGGACACCGCAGCGCTGGATGCCGTGTTCGAAACGCTTGTTCGTTCGGGCAAGGAAGCACCAACGGCGAAGCTGATGCTGATCCCCGAAGCATGGCAGTCAAACCCCAATCTGCCCGCGTCGCACCGCGCAATGTATGAATATATGTCCAGCGTCATGGAGCCATGGGATGGCCCCGCTGCGCTGGCCATGACCGACGGCCATTGGGCGGTTGCAGGCGTTGACCGCAACGCCCTTCGCCCGCTGCGCTACAGCCGTACGTCGGACAATCTGCTCGTCATCGGTTCCGAAACCGGCATGGTCGTTCTTCCCGAAACGACAATATTGGAAAAGGGCCGCCTTGGTCCCGGCCAAATGATTGCCGTCAACCTCGACGAAGGCAAATTGTACCGCGATGACGAGTTGAAAGACCGCATCTCGGCCGAGCAAGACTATGGCGCACTCGTGCGTGGTTTCCGTACCATCACCGACTTGCCCGACGTAGCGCAGGATGATGCCCCGGCGTGGTCGCGCGCGGAACTGACCAAGCGTCAGGTCGCCGCCGGCATGACGCTTGAAGATGTTGAAATGATCCTCGCGCCGATGATCGAAGATGGCAAGGAAGCCATTGGGTCGATGGGCGATGATACGCCGCTCGCCGTCATCAGCGACAAGCCGCGCCTGATCAGCCAATTTTTCCGCCAGAATTTCAGCCAAGTGACAAACCCGCCCATCGACAGTCTGCGTGAGCGGCATGTGATGAGCCTCAAAACGCGTTTCTCCAACCTTGCCAACATTTTGGACGAAAAGAGCCAGAACGCCGACGTGCTTGTCCTCGCCAGCCCCGTGCTCACCTCGCATGACTGGCGCCGGTTAAAGTCTGCCTTTGGCGCAGCGGGCGCAGAAATTGACTGCACTTATGATATTTCAGAAGGACAAGAGGGTCTTCGCGCGGCCATCACGCGGATCCGCGAAGAAGCCGTGGCCGCTGTGCGCATGGGCAAATCCGAATTGTTCCTGACCGACGAAAATATCAGCGCCGACCGCGTGGGTATTGCCATGATCCTTGCCGCGGCCGCTGTGCACACGCATTTGGTGCGCAATGGTTTGCGCAGCTATTCGTCGATCAACGTCCGCTCCGCCGAATGTCTCGACACGCATTATTTCGCGGTGCTCATTGGCGTTGGCGCAACCACGGTAAACGCATATCTGGCCGAAGCTGCAATTGGCGACCGCCATGCGCGCGGACTGTTGGGTGGTTTGGCCCTGACCCAAGCGGTCGAGAATTACCGCACGGCGATCAATGAAGGGCTGTTGAAGATCATGTCCAAAATGGGCATCGCGGTCATCTCCAGCTATCGTGGCGGCTATAATTTCGAAGCGGTTGGCCTGTCGCGTGCCTTGGTCAACGACTTCTTCCCCGGAATGCCGAACAAGATTTCGGGCGAAGGCTATCATTCGCTCTATGTGAACGCGCGGGATCGCCACGAAGAGGCGTTTGACACGGCCGTTGCACGCTTGCCCGTTGGCGGCTTTTACAAGCAACGCAATGGCGGCGAAGAGCATGCCTATTCGGCGGGGCTGATGCATCTTTTGCAAAGCTCTGTCGCGAATGACAGCTATTCAACCTACACACAATTTGCCCAAGGCGTGCGCGAACTGCCGCCGATTTACTTGCGCGATTTGTTGGAATTCAACTTCGCAAAGGAACCTGTTGCGATTGATGAAGTCGAAGCGATCACCGAAATTCGCAAACGCTTTGTCACGCCGGGCATGTCGCTTGGCGCTTTGTCACCGGAAGCGCATGAGACATTGGCCATCGCCATGAACCGGATCGGCGCAAAGGCCGTGTCCGGCGAAGGTGGCGAAGACAGCAAGCGGTTCAAGCCCTATGAAAATGGCGACAATGCCAACAGCGTCATCAAACAAATCGCCAGTGGCCGTTTTGGCGTAACCGCCGAATATCTTGGCGCGTGCGAGGAAATTGAAATCAAGGTCGCGCAGGGCGCAAAGCCCGGTGAAGGCGGCCAGCTGCCCGGTTTCAAGGTCACCGAAATGATTGCGCGCCTGCGGCATTCAACGCCGGGCGTGACGCTCATTTCACCGCCACCGCACCATGACATTTACTCGATCGAAGACCTTGCCCAGCTGATCTACGACCTGAAGCAAATCAACCCGCGCGCGCGGGTGTGCGTAAAGCTGGTCAGTGCAGCAGGCATCGGCACCATCGCCGCTGGTGTGGCAAAAGCGCATGCCGACGTCATCCTCGTTTCGGGCAATGTTGGCGGCACCGGCGCAAGCCCGCAAACCAGCATCAAATATGCGGGGACACCATGGGAAATGGGGCTGTCCGAAGCCAATCAGGTGCTGACGCTTAACGGCCTTCGGCATCGCATCAAGCTGCGGACCGATGGCGGGCTGAAAACCGGACGCGACATTGTGATTGCCGCAATCTTGGGTGCAGAAGAATTTGGCATCGGCACGCTCAGCCTTGTCGCCATGGGCTGCATCATGGTGCGCCAGTGCCATTCCAACACATGCCCCGTCGGGGTCTGTGTTCAGGACGAAGCCTTGCGCAAGAAATTCACGGGCACCCCTGAAAAGGTCATCAACCTGATGACCTTCATTGCGGAGGAAGTGCGCGAGATTTTGGCCAAGCTTGGCTATCGCAGCCTGGATGAAGTCATTGGCCGTACCGAGCTGCTGCGTCAGGTCAGCCGCGGCGCGGAGCATTTGGACGATCTCGATCTCAACCCCATCCTTGCCAAGGTCGACGCGCCCGACAGCGCGCGCCGCTTCAGCATCCCGACATTCCGCAATGAAGTGCCCGACAGCCTTGATGCGCAAATGATCCATGATGCAAAGCCGGTGTTCGAACGGCGCGAGAAAATGCAGCTGACATATAATGTCCGCAACACTCACCGCGCGGTTGGCACGCGGTTGAGTTCCGAAATCACGCGTTTGTACGGGATGAAGGGCCTTTCCGAAGGACATGTCCATGTGCGTTTGCGTGGGTCGGCGGGACAATCGCTTGGCGCATTCCTGTGTCAGGGTATCACCTTGGAAGTGTTTGGCGACGCCAATGACTATGTCGGCAAGGGGCTTTCGGGCGGCACCATCATCGTGCG
>CAZCXQ010000034.1:3556-7265 GCA_964502655.1 uncultured Sphingorhabdus sp. | reverse complement strand
GCGGCCAACGGTCAGCAGCCCGCTCACCAGTCAGCAGAACAGCATCATCGGCAACACGGTGCTCTATGGCGCGACGTCGGGACGGCTGTTGGCAGCAGGACAGGCCGGCGAGCGCTTTGCCGTCCGCAACTCCGGCGCGCATGTCGTCGTCGAAGGATGCGGATCAAACGGTCTGGAATATATGACCGGCGGCATGGCAGTCATCCTGGGCAAGGTTGGCAGCAACTTTGGTGCCGGCATGACCGGCGGCATGGCCTTTGTGCTCGACACCGAAGGTGATTTTGCACAGATGGCCAATCCGGACAGCATTGTCTGGCAACGGCTCGACAGCGCTTATTGGGAAGACCAGCTGAAGTCGCTGATCACCGCGCATGCCCAAGCCACCGACAGCGCATGGTCGCAATCATTGCTGGAAGATTGGGACCGCAGGCGCGGTGAATTCTGGCAAATATGCCCGAAGGAAATGCTGACCCGCTTAAGCCAGCCGCTGTCCGACCATGAGGTGCTGGAAGCTGCAGAATAGGTAGCGCCTGACATTGCCAAAGCGCCTTGCAATCGCGTAATGCGTGGCAATGTCGTCCGCAGAACCCAAGACACCAGCCGGTTTCCCGTCCGAGGCGGAGGCAGATGCGCGGCTGACGGTGGACCGTTTTGACATCATCGCCCTGATTGCCAAAGCGGACCGACGGCGGGAGGCCGGTGACCGCCGCGCCGCCAATGCTTATTATAGCGCCGCCATTCGCACGGCCGCCGCCCGGCCATCGTCCGACCCCGCAGTTGCCACCGAAATTGCGCGCGCGCATGTCGCGGTCACATGGCTGGCGGACCTATTCCGTCAAACATTGGTCGATGGAATGCGCGCAGCAGGCTTTCCCCGCGAACAACAGCATCCGCGTTTTCGCCAATCGCTCGATATGATGTTTGGCGATGTGCAGCGACCTGCGGAATATCGGCAGTTTCCGCAAAAGCCGATGGCGCATTATTATCCCGATATCGCCCATGTCGAATTTGCCGACACAAAGCCATGGGACTGGGTGGCACAGCTGGAGGCTGTGTTCCCCGATATGCAGCGCGAGGCGCTTGCCTTGCTGGCGCAGCATGACGGTTTTCAGCCTTATATGAAAATGGCCAACGCCCGTCCGCAGCAGGACCATCATGGCCTGTTGGAAAATGCGGACTGGAGCACATTGCATCTGTGGCAAAATGGCGCGGCCGTGGACGAACATATCCAGCGTTGCCCCAACATCTATCGCGCCGTGATGGAACATGTGCCGCTATGCCACATTGGCCCGCGCGCGCCGTCGGTCATGCTCTCGCTTTTGCGGCCCGGCGCGAAAATCCCGCCGCATAGCGGCATGTTGAACAGCCGCTTTATCTGCCATTTGCCTTTGGTCGTTCCGCCCGACTGCGGCTTTCGCGTTGGCGGCTCAACGATTGAATGGCAGGAAGGCAAAGTCATCGCCTTTGATGACAGTGTCGAACATGAGGCGTGGAACAACAGCGCCTATGACCGGCTGGTGTTGATATTCGATATCTGGCGGCCCGAGCTCAGCCAAAGCGAGCGGGACCAAATTACCGCGATGTTCGCCATAGTCGACAATTACCGCTGACCACACAGCCACTGGCCAAGGGCGCGGGACTTGCGGAAGGGTCTGGTCAATTGCGTTCGGCCCTGCTTTAGTCTGCTCAATAGTATTTTGAGGAGACGCCCTATGCGCACATTGTTACTCGCTGGATCGATTTTGGCGCTTGCCGTCCCGGCGCATGCCGACGCCAATGGTGACCTTGTCACGCTGGTGAATGATGTGTGGGCGGCTTCGTTGAAAGAACAGCCGGTCTATGCCAGCGCGCTGGGCGTGAATGATTATGCATCGGAACTGGGCGACTACACCTTGGCCGCACAGGACCGCCGCGCCGCAGATGCCGCGAAGTTTCTCGCCCGGCTCAATGCCATCCCGTCGGATTCGCTGAATGCCGCATCAAAGGTGGAGGCGGGCATTTTACGCCGCGCGCTGAACTCGACAATCGAGGGCAACAATTTCGGGCAACGCGCGATCAATTTCACGACCTATTCCAGCTGGCACCAGCAACTGGCCGGCATGGCGCAAAATCTGCCGTTTCGCACCAAGGCGGATTTTGAAAGCTACAATGCGCGGCTCGCCCAATATGCGCGGGTGAATGATGAAAATATCGCGGTGGCCAATGTCGCGATCAAGGGAAAATATACCCAGCCCTGCGTCACGCTGAAGGGTTTTGAAGGGACGATCAGCGGGCTGATTACGACCGATGTAAACAAGTCGCGTTTCTACGAACCTTATACAGCAAAGCGGCCCGCGGGCATTTCCGAAGCGGACTTTGCAAGCCTTGCCAAAGCGGCCGAAAACACGATCCGCACGGTCATTCACCCCGCGCTGAACAAACAACTCGCATGGTATACCGCAAGCTACAAACCAGCGTGCGCCACAGCACCCGGCGTGTCGGCGCAACCGGGCGGCGACAAATATTACGCGTTTCGCATTCGCGAAGAAACAACGACGTCGCTGACCGCAGAGCAAATCCACCAAATCGGCCTGAACGAAGTGGCGCGCATTCGCGCCGAGATGGTCGAGGTCGCAACAAAGGCGGGATATCCAAGCCGCGAAGCGTTTATCCAACATTTGCGGACCGACCCGCAATATTACGCCAAGACGCCCGAAGAGCTGATGGAGAAGGTCGCGCGGGTGACCAAGATCATCGATGGCAAAATGCCCACCCTGTTCGGCCGCCTGCCCCGCCTGCCCTATGGCATAAAGGAAATTCCGGCGGAAACCGCCGAAGGCACCACGACGGCTTATTATAACCAAGGTTCCCCCGAAATCGGCATCTCCGGAACCTATTTCGTCAACACGTCGAAACTGAACCAGCGCCCCTTCTGGGAAATTCCGGCCTTGTCGGTGCATGAGGCGGTCCCCGGGCATCACAACCAAATCGCGCTGCAGCAAGAATTGCCCTTGTCGGACTTCCGCAAATATGGCGCATCCTTCACCGCCTTTACCGAAGGCTGGGGCCTCTACTCCGAACGGTTGGGTATCGAAATGGGCCTATATGATACGCCGGCCAAGGACATGGGACGCCTGTCCTATGAAATGTGGCGGGCATGCCGCTTGGTCGTCGACACCGGCATTCATGCCAAGGGTTGGAGCAAGCAACAGGCGATCGATTTCATGACCGACAACAGCGCGCTGTCAGCCGCCAATATCGAAGCCGAGGTCAACCGCTACATCAGCTGGCCCGGCCAAGCGCTCGCGTATAAATTGGGCGAGCTGAAAATCCGTGAATTGCGGGCCATGGCGACGAAAGAGCTTGGACCAAAATTCAACCTTGCGGCATTCCATGACGCCGTATTGGGCCAAGGCTCCGTCCCGCTCGATGTGTTGGAGCAGCAGATTAAGGATTGGGTCGCCGCGGAAAAAGCGAAGGGCTAAGCCCGTTTATTTAGGCTCAGGGAGCGGCTCTGCTTCGGCAGATGCCGCTTCCTTGGCATCCAGTTCCGCCTGCAACTTTGCCTCGCGTTCGGCGCGGCCCTTTTCAAATTCGGTCACGCGCGCTTCGACTTCGGCAGCCTCTGCATCGATGCCCGCCATGCGCTTGGCGCGTTCGGCGGCGATCAGGCGGCCAAAGACAAGGCCGGGGTCTTGCGCTTTTTCGGCATAGGCGCGGTCAATTTCTT
>CAZCXQ010000034.1:0-3546 GCA_964502655.1 uncultured Sphingorhabdus sp. | reverse complement strand
AAAGCCGCCAGCACCCGATGCCGAGCAGCTCATCGTGCCACTGGCGCCCACATATTCGTAGGATTTAATGCGTTCGGACATCGCCTGATTGCGGGGGTCATTGGGGTTACCGCGCAAGGACGACGGAATGCGGTAGCGGTCCGCCTCCCCCATCCGCGCGCAGACGACGATTTCGTCGCCTTGGCTTTCGGGGCATTTGTCATCGCCATAGATGATCAGCTGATTGATTTTCTCGTCACCCGGCTGCGAAGCGGGGGCATTTTGTGCCGGGGCTTGCGCCGACAGCATGAGAGCCAAAGCGGCGACGGAAATATTGGCCATTGCGTTCACGGGATATTCTCCAAAAATCTATGCTCTGGCTTGAACGTCGCAGGCTGAATGCGCGATGAAGCTCAAATATGTTTCGACACGGCAATCGCGGTGCGGCAGCCCAAGCGGACAAGCGCGCTCATGACCGGATAGGCCAGTGCGCGCTCTGCGCCTTCGGCCAGCGCCGTGGCTTTATGTTCCAGCTCATCCGCCTGAAAATCGGCAATCATCGCCGACAATTCGGGATCGCTGTCACCAATTTCTGCGAGCTGCTCGCTATAATGGCGGTCAATTTCGGTTTCGATCGCCACGGTGCAGGCCATCGCCGCCTCCGGGCTGATCGCGGCAGACACCGCGCCAAGCGCAAAACCGGCGGCGTTCCAAATCGGGTATAAAGCGGTTGGGCGCACGCCGCGTTCGGCCATCATCTTGTCAAAGGCGCTCAAATGGCGTTCCTCTTGCTCGGCCATATGCGCAATGCTGCGCGCCGCCGGCGTCCGGTCACCCATCACCGCAAGCTGGCCTGCGTAAATGCGTTTCGCGCCAAATTCGCCCGCTTGATTCACGCGGATCATGCGGTCGATTGCCGCCTTACGCTGCTGTGCGGTTTTCAAGGTTTCTTGTTGCGCCATGTCATACCCAAGATGGCCACTGCGCCGCCCAACGACAAGAGGAAATTATAGCCCGCGAGCGAAATGCCGAACAAAGACCAGGGTGCCACGTCGCAGCGGACCAATGGTGCGTTCATGATCGACTTGAGCAATTCATCCCCGCTGCCCGAAATCGTCGCGGTGCACGCGGTCAACCCTTCCCACCAGCCATATTCGACGCCCGCATGAAAACCCGCAATGCCGCCGCTGGTCGCGATGGCCAATGCGGCGAGCGCAACCAATGTTTTGCGAAAGGCAAGGTTGCCAACACCAAAGGCAATGGCCGCAATCGCGACCGCGGCGAAATGCGGATAACGCTGCCACCAGCACATTTCGCACGGGAACAGTCCGCCAATATATTGCGAACCATATGCCCCCGCGAGCAGCGCCGCCGGTAACAGCAATGCGAGCCAATGGGCCTTGTCAAATTTCGACGTCATCGGCGGCATATGCTCAATTCTGCGCCCTGCCCTTTACGGGCTTTGCAGCAAGCTTCATCGTTTTGGATCCAAGCCGCTGCAAGGTTTCCATCGCGTAATATAATTGGAAATCGTCAATGCCCTTCGCCTTCAACTGTTCGGCCGTCATGGCAAAACGCGGATCGTCGATGCGGTCTTCTTCAAGGTCTTTGCTGTTGTCTTTCAATTCATTGACCAAGTGACGACGCAAATCGGATTCGCGCACGGACACGCGCTTTTTATAATCGGGATCGGACAATTGCGGTACGCGGATATCGGGCTTTATGCCGCCTTCCTGTACCGAACGACCCGATGGCAAATGGTAACGTGCAACGGTGAGGCGCAGGCCCGTATCCCGCGTCAACGGCAGGACATTCTGCACCGATCCCTTGCCGAAACTGCGTTCGCCCATGACCAAGCCGCGATGATGGTCTTGCAATGCACCGGCCACAATTTCGGATGCCGATGCAGAGCCTGCGTCGACCAGAACGATGATCGGCGCGCCGCCGGTGACATCGCCCGGAACGGCGCGTTCGGCCCACCAGCGTTGGATGTCGCTTTTGTCACGGCCGCGTTCGGAAACAATCTCACCACTCGACAGGAAAGCATCGGAAACCGAAACGGCTTCGTCCAATATGCCACCGGGGTTGGACCGCAGGTCGATGATGTAACCCAGCGGATTTCCGCCAAGCGATTTCTTTATGTCGGACACAGCAGCGACAACGTCTGCGCCGGTTTCTTCGGAGAAACCGGTAATCGAAATAACGCCGATGCGGTTCTTCACTTCCCACCGCACGGGTTTCAAATCGATAACCGCGCGCGTTATCGTCACATCAAAAGGCGCATCACGGCCCGGGCGGTATATGGTGAGCTTGATCGATGTGCCCGGCGCACCGCGCATCGCTTCGACCGCTTCGTCGAGCGTTCCGCCAAGGATCAGCTTGCCGTCCAAATGCGTGATAAAGTCGCCCGACTTGATGCCAGCCTTGTCAGCGGGCGTGTCCTTGGTGGGGGCGATGACCTTCACCGCTTCATCCTCAAGCGTAACCGTCAGGCCAAGGCCGCCATATTCGCCGTCAATCTGCGTTTGCAGCGAGCTGAAGTCGGATTTGTCGAGGAAACCGCTGTGCGGGTCGAGGCTGGCGAGCATTCCCTGAATCGCGCCTTCCATCAATTGCTTGTCATCGACCTTGTCGACATAGCTTGATTTGACCTTGCGATAGACCGCAAGGAATTCCTCCAGCTCTTTGAAACGGTCGGCCTGCGCTTGTTGCTGCTGAACGCTTTGCGCGACCAGCACAGTCGCAGGGACCGACAGCGCCAAAACAATGGCGAGGGTCGCGGGCAGCAAACGGTTCTTCATAGACCAATCCATTTCATCATTTCGTCGATGCTATATCCCGCCTTAACCCGCGGTGAAAGCATGATTAGCACGAACAGCATGCGGACATCGACAAGAACGCACATAGGTCCTGACCCTCGTTCATCCCAATATCGTAGCAATATCCATCACGCGGCCATTTTTGCGCAGCTCAACGCCGATTTCCGGCGCGTCGGATGTGGCCGAGCCCAGAACAGCGCCTTGCTTCACCGCCTGCCCCTTTTTGACCTGCGTACTGCCCAGATGTGTAATCAGGCTGTTCCAGCCATTGCCATGTTCAATGATAACAATCCGCCCATAGCTGCGATAACGGCCCGCAAAGGAAACCGTTCCTGCCGCTGGCGCGACCACGCGTAGGTCATTGGCAAGCGCAATGCGGACACCGCGCTCGCGATAGCCGGTGGCGTTGAGTTCGTTAAAACCCGACAACAGCTTGCCGCGCGCGGGTAGGATATAGGCGGTCCCCGCCGCCGCAGCCTTGGTCGCGCGCCCGGGGCGGAGCATCGGCCCATCCAACGCCGCAAGTTCAGATGCTTTTTCAGCGCTCAGCCGCTGGATATCCATACGCCCGACAATATCGCGTGCCCGCTCGCCTTGCGCGATCGCTTGTTCAAATGCGATGGCGGCATCGGCGGACAGTGCGCCGGCCTTGCCACCGGCCGCGCTTTGCAGTCTGGCCAAATCTGTCTGGCGGCTTTTCAACCGGCTGCGCGCATCGCCCAGCGATTTCAGCGCGCGATATTCCTGT
>CAZCXQ010000033.1:0-15076 GCA_964502655.1 uncultured Sphingorhabdus sp. | reverse complement strand
CTAGGCCTGATTGGTGGTTTTTGCCATTTGTATATCGGCCAGGAAGCTGTCGCGATTGGCCTCCAATCCGCGCTGACACCGGGCAAAGACAGCGTCATCACGGGCTATCGTGACCACGGGCATATGCTGGCATATGGAATTGATCCCAATCTGATCATGGCGGAACTGACTGGCCGTGCGGCGGGCATTTCGCGGGGCAAAGGCGGGTCGATGCATATGTTTTCGACCGAGCATAAATTTTACGGCGGCCACGGCATCGTTGGCGCGCAAGTCTCGCTGGGCGCGGGCCTTGCTTTCGGTCACAAATATTCGAACGATGGCGGGGTGTGCCTCGCATATTTCGGCGACGGTGCATCCAACCAAGGGCAGGTCTACGAGAGCTTTAACATGGCGGAATTGTGGAAGCTTCCGATCATATTCGTCATTGAGAACAACCAATATGCGATGGGCACCAGCGTAAACCGCGCGTCGTCCGAGGACCAATTATACCGCCGCGGCGAAAGCTTCCGCATTCCCGGCATTCAGGTTGACGGTATGGACGTTTTGGCCGTGCGCGGTGCTGCCGAGGTCGCATTGGATTGGGTGCGCAGCGGTAAGGGCCCTGTATTGCTCGAAATGAAAACATACCGTTATCGCGGCCACTCCATGTCCGATCCGGCGAAGTACAGAAGCCGCGATGAAGTGCAGTCGGTACGCGACAACAGCGATCCTATTGAGGGATGCAAGGCGTATCTGGCCGACCTTGGCGTGGGCGATGACGAGTTGAAGGCCATTGAGAAGGAAATCCGGAAAATCGTGAATGAATCTGCTGATTTTGCGGAAGCATCGCCCGAACCGGATTTGTCCGAACTATATACTGACGTGTTGGTGGAGCAATATTGATGGCGATCGAACTGAAAATGCCCGCGCTTTCGCCAACAATGGAAGAAGGCACGCTTGCCAAATGGTTGGTCAAGGAAGGCGATAGCGTCAAGTCTGGCGATATCCTTGCCGAGATCGAAACCGACAAGGCGACAATGGAGTTTGAAGCCGTTGATGAAGGCGTGATTACCTCCATTTCCGTGCCTGAGGGCACTGATGGCGTGAAGGTCGGCACCGTGATTGCGCTTATCTCCAGCGACGATGAGGCTGCGGCTCCCACGAAAACCACCCCGGCGCCAGCCGTCGCACCGACGCCCGCACCTGAGGTCGTGGTTGCGGTCGCCCCCATCGCTCCCAAGGCCGCGCCCGCCACAACCGATGGCGCTGCGATGCAGTCTGTTACCTTGCGTGAAGCTTTGCGCGACGCAATGGCTGAAGAAATGCGCCGCGATGATCGTGTGTTCGTCATGGGTGAGGAAGTTGCCGAATATCAGGGCGCTTACAAAGTCACGCAGGGCTTGCTCGACGAATTCGGCGCTCGCCGCGTTATCGATACGCCAATTACTGAATATGGCTTTGCAGGTATCGGCACCGGAGCCGCGATGGGCGGGCTTCGCCCCGTCATCGAATTTATGACGTTTAACTTTGCGATGCAGGCGATTGATCACATCATCAACTCGGCGGCAAAGACCAATTACATGTCGGGTGGCCAGATGCGCTGCCCCATCGTGTTCCGTGGTCCAAACGGCGCCGCAGCACGCGTTGGTGCGCAACACAGCCAGAATTACGCGCCATGGTATGCCAGCGTGCCCGGTCTGATTGTTATCGCACCCTATGATGCCGCAGATGCGAAGGGTTTGCTCAAAGCCGCAATCCGTTGCGAGGACCCCGTTGTTTTCCTCGAAAACGAGCTGCTTTATGGGCGCACGTTTGAAGTTCCCGCAGGGGGCGACCATGTGCTGCCGATTGGTAAGGCACGCATCATGCGTGAAGGCACGGACGTTACCATTGTGAGCTATTCCATCGGCGTGGGACTGTCATTGGAGGCAGCTGACATGTTGGCGGCCCAAGGCATCAGCGCTGAGGTCATCGACCTGCGCACCATTCGTCCGCTGGATACGCAAACCGTGCTGGCAAGCCTTGCAAAAACCAATCGTCTGGTCGTTGCCGAAGAAGGATGGCCGGTGTGTTCGGTTGGCAGCGAAATCCTTGCGGTGTGTATGGAGCAGGGCTTCGACGATCTCGATGCACCCGTCTTGCGTATCACGAACGAAGACGTTCCGATGCCTTATGCAGCGAATCTTGAAAAGGCGACGCTCATCAATGCCGACAAGATCGTCGCTGGAGTCCGCAAAACGCTAGGTCTTTAGAGGGATATCCGCCGTCCCCGCTTTAACAGGCGGAGACGGTTGCCTTCTCATTATTGTATATCCCGTCACTTCCAGTGGGGCCAACAGTGTCGCGGTTCTCGCGTACCACCATGGATGCGACTTGGCTGATCGTCCTATCGGTCAGGTTCGAAAAGCCTTTTACGATCATTGGCTTAAAATAATATTGCAGCTCAACGAACATTAACACGCCTCCAGGGGGCGGGGATGCTTGCTGTCCAGGGCCAATTCCGGTGATGCTTTTCGCTGTCGACGGGGTGCCGTAGTTTGATTTATAAAAATCAGCCGAGCCCGCGCAGCGTTGCCACCTAATGCGGTATCGCGGCGCCGAAGCGTCAAATGCAGCGACCTCTTCCACACTGGATAAAATGATCCGGGCGTTGCCGCGCGTAGACTTCACGCCGGTTGAGGAATCGGTGTACGCGTGATTTCCGCCAAGGTTGATGCGTTTGCCCTCACGCAAAGATCCTTGAAAAACGTCATTGATTTGCGTTTCGGAAATGGTTTTGTTCGCCGATGACGTTGTTGTCCCAATGCGTGCTGCAGCATCGGCGGTGTGGAGTGTAACCTGGTTAAGCTGCATGACGACAGAGGCATAGTTTGCGGTTTCTACGCCGCCTACGACCAGACCGAGGAAGAAGGGCAACGACACCGCAAGTTCGATCATGGCCACGCCACTTTCGTTACGCTTTATCTGGCGGAATGTTCTGAGAAATTTTTTATCCATAAATTACACCGATGGGCAATTGACCTGAACAGGTGTGCCAAAGCCTGTCTGGTCGCCATAAGGCTGGTTTGCGAGAATAGAGTCTGATTGCATTTCGACCTTGGCAGGCCAGCCAAGCAATGCCGCCAGCGGAAAAAGGCGCGGGTAGCTCACCTTAAATGTGATGATGACGATATCCCTTGCGCCACCTTGCCCGTTGGAACCACCGTCGGCGTCCCAAACACCGTTTCCGTTTGCATCCATAAAGCTTTCACCCGGATCGCATTTCATATTACCAGGTGATTGTTCGGTAACCTTTTCAGCGCGTGCCAGCGCGGCCGTCGAAAAGGTCTTATAATAACGTCGGCTTACCGTGACGTTAGCATCTGGTGCGATTTCGCGGATCGCCGAAGCTACCTCTTCATCGATAATATCTTGCTGCGTAAGGGAAGTTGCACCTTCCAACGACGAACTTCTCGCCGCGTCCTGCACGGCGCCGTCTAAGGTCGCACGGACGAAAAGGGAGTGCCCGATATCCAAGGTGCCCAGCATCATCGCCATGACCACAGGCGCAATTATGGCGAACTCCACTATGGACACGCCATCTTGATTCGATCTGATTGCTGCGGTCATCAGACGCCCAATCCTCATTGTGTCAAACGGAGTGCTGAAATTTTAGCGGCGATCTCTTTGAAGTTACTGACCAACGACGCAACACTGGTGGCTTGAAAAAATTTACCCGGTGTCGCGCACGCTCTCAACCTGTCGTTGGTTGGACCACTAACGCTTCCGTAGGACACGACCCACAGATTGATGTTTTTGTTTTTGATAGCCTTGCAAAGCGCCGCTGTGCGGGCGTCCGTTAGAGCGTCCAACTGGCTGTTGGTTGGCGCGGTTCCCGTCGGCGTTTGTCGGCGGTCATACCAATGCACACCATAAGCCGAATAGTCATCATTGGCGACGTTCGTATCACCATCGGTCATAAACACCATGTGGCGCTCAATCGTCATGTTTGTTGGCGCATTTAATGCGGCAAAGATACCGGTCGGCGACATGATCCGGGCGCCCCAGAGCAGTCCGATATCGTGATATGTATAGCCATCCGTTGTCAGGCTGTTCACATATTCCCGAAAAGCGGAAGCTGTCCAAGTTTGAAATTTTCTTGCAGCGGTCGGGCAGCTTTCATCAATTGTTGGCATCGAGACCCCGTCGTCTTTTCCTACCCATATATTTGAAGTCGTGCGCGTGGACGAACGGCTCTTGCCTCCGGACCTGTCTGTGTCGACAAGGTAGCGTTGCCATATGACGCTTGGCAGCATCGGCCCCCATTGGGATGCAACGTTTGATTTCGTCGGTACCAGATCAATGTCCATGTCCAGCGCGGTTGAAGGAATCGGGTCCCAGTCGTTAGAAGGGTCGCTGTCCGGCCCACGGAAGGTTTGCCGTTCTTCAATGCACCCGTTCCAGTTGACCGTGGTGTTTGTACCATTGGTTCCGATGGGCAATTGTAACGAGAGCCGCCAGGAATTTGTGCCGGTATCCTTCAGGCCGCTTACGTTGAACGTAACCGGCTTGTAGGTCCAACCCGTAAAACTGGTATTTTGTGGCCAAGTGATGGGCGTTGTAGTGGTCGTCGTATGCGTGCTTTTAGTTATTGACCTATCGCGAAACTGCAAGACGCAGTCGCCCTTTTTCTTGGTGCCGTCCTTAACAAAAACATATTGGTAAGATCGCGTGGCTGTTCTGGTTACCTGTTGATACGTTTTTGTCAGTATGGCGTTGGGCGCAACCGGATTGGCGGGAGACTGCGACACAAATTCGGTTGGTCCGACTTCATTGATGCTTTGCGATTTCGGTGCTTCTAGTTTGCTGCAGTCGTCCTCCGTCATTCTAGAGGTCCATTCGTATGTATCGTTACGGACAACGATATCTTCTTCGGTATCGGCCCAATCGGTGTTCGCAACCGACGTGTTTTTTGTGCCGCCGTTGACGGGGCTGCTCTCCTGTCCATAAACTGGTACCGTGTCGGTGCCAGTGCCGGTTGTCGCCTCGCGCGACTGGTAGGTCCACTGGTCCGCCATATAATCGAGCGGCAATAACCGGCCGACGTTAACGTTTACGGCATAAGGCACAAAACCAAATCGCAGTTGCACATTGCCTAAGTTGGACGCAACGGGGTCTCCCGTTTCACCACAGTCTGACGGCGCAACATCCGTGATGTTCTGCTTTGCCAGTGCTTCGTAAAAGCATTTCACAGCCTTTCGGAGACCATCAATCTTTCGTTCTGATGACCCTGAATTTGGGATTGATTGGTCCATCGACCCCGTTGTATCCAGCACGAACATAACGTCGGTGTTCGGAACACGCAGTTCTGCTTGGCAGTTGACTGCAACAACTTGCGATTCTTGGCCAAGTACACGCATCAACGTCATCGGAACGGTGACAGATGCTGTCCCTGTAACTTTTCCGTTGGACTCGGCGAAGCTGCGGACACGGTCGGTCGTTCCATAAACATCGCTTGGGAAGTTTTGGTCAAACAGCTTTTCCGCCTTGGTTTTTGCGGCGTTATTGTTGGCGGCCCATGTGCCAAGTCCCATCGTTTTACGGCCTATGAGCGCGCCGGCATCACAAGCACCTTGCAACCGCGTTTGAGTTAGATAGATGCGGGTCATGTCGACACCGCCGCCCACAAGACCGAAGACCGGAATGACCGACGCGGCGAACAGAGCAAGGATATTGCCTTCTTCATTCTTGAGCAGGCGCGACATCACGCCGGACACTTGGTTGGCCTCGACATTCTTGCTCACAGTGGTTGTTCCCTGGTTTCCAAAATGGATTCTCGACACCCTGTACGTGCGTCGTAGTAAGTGTTTTTTGAAGGAGCAGGGTTACCCAACGGTTAACTATAGAAAATTTATTGGCGTGAAACGGATGACGGCATGAATGGTATCGCATCTCAACTGGCGCCTCCGGCGAACCTCGCTGTGGCTTATACGCCGGTTGCATTTCGGTCTGCTTTCACTCTGTTGCTGCAATTGGATATGCGCTTTGCTGACATCGTGCGCAAAGCGCGTGAGCCGATGATTGCGCAAATCAAACTGGCATGGTGGCGTGATGCATTTGCCGCGGAAGCCGCGCTGCGACCAAAGGGTGAACCTTTGCTGCAATCGCTCGGCGCGTGTGGAGATGTCATTTCATTGTCGGCGTTGCAGGACTTGGTTTCTGCATGGGAGTTGTTGCTGGGTGAGGGGGAGTGGACCGCACAGGATGTTGAAACACATGCCGCGTTGCGTGGGGGCGCGATTTTTGGATCTTACGCCGCTTGGATAGGCGAGGGATGCGATGTCAGTTCTGTGTCACATCAATGGGCTCTTGATGCGTTGCGTGTGGAATTCCCGTCAAAGTTCGTTGCGTTTAGTAATCACCCACTTCCGGCGTTGCCTAAGGGCCGAAAACTTCGTCCTTTATCCATTTTGGCGATGTCGGTTCGAAAGGTGACGGGATTGCGGCTGATCGGCCATGCCTTGACGGGGTGGTAGCTTTGTGGCCCTATCGCCTTGATGTCATCATGGGGGAAGGTCATGCAGCGGATATTGGTTGGCGGTGTAGCGGCATTGTTGCTCGTCGTTTCAGGGCTTTGGTTCTGGCAGACGCAGGCTAACCAACCGAACCTGATCCCCGCCGCGCCGCCGCCTGAGGCGATCTTGGATGCCTTGCCCCAAGCAGGGCCCAATGCGCCCGCGTTCGGCCCAGCGCCACCGACCCCGCCCGAAGCGCCCAAGGCAAGCCGTGAGGAAATGCGTTTCAACCGTTATGACCGCAACCGGGACGAGCTGATTTCCCGCCTCGAAATGATGGGCAGCCGAACGAAGGCGTTCAAGGCGTTGGACCGCGATGGCAATAATTTGCTCACTTTCGAAGAATGGGCGGCGGCCACTGGAGAACGCTTTGCCGGCGCGGACAAGAACAAGGACCAGTTGCTCACCCGCAAGGAATTTGCGCAGACCCGCCCGAAACAGGCCGAAAAGCCGGGGTGCCGATGTTAAGCCGCAACCTTTTGCGCGCTGATCCAATTGTTTAAGTCCGTCCGCGCACGCCCAGTCATCGCGGCCTTACGCGATTTTTTGTGCACTTTTTCGTCCAGCGGCGCGAACAGCCCGAAATTGATGTTCATGGGTTGATAGTCATCGGCCAGCGCATCCCCCGTGATGTGCCCCAAAAGCGCGCCAAGCGCGGTGGTGGGCGGCGGCGGTGTGACGGTTCGGCCGGAAATCTCCGCCGCAGTCATAATTCCCGCCATCAGCCCAACCGCGCTGCTTTCGACATAGCCTTCGCAGCCTGTAATCTGTCCGGCAAAGCGGATATGCGGCGATGATTTCAGGCGCAGCTGACGATCCAAGAGGATTGGCGAGCGAATGAATGTATTGCGGTGCAAGCCGCCAAGCCGCGCAAATTCCGCCTTTTCCAGCCCGGGGATGGTGCGCAGCAGTTCCACTTGCGCGCCATGTTTCATCTTGGTTTGGAACCCGACCATGTTCCACAATGTGCCCTGCTTATTGTCCTGACGTAGCTGCACCACGGCATGGGCCCAACGCCCGGTGCGCGGATTATCCAAGCCGACGGGCTTCATCGGGCCAAAGCGCAGCGTATCGAGCCCGCGTGACGCCATCACCTCAATCGGCATACATCCCTCAAAATAAGGTGTGTTGGTTTCCCATTCCTTGAATTCGGACTTTTCGGAATCGAGCAATCCCTGATGAAAGGCGCGATATTGCGCTTCATCCATGGGGCAATTGATATAATCCTTGCCTTCGCCCTTGTCCCAGCGTGAGGCATACCATGCGATGTCCATGTCGATGCTGTCATGGTACACAATCGGCGCAATTGCGTCGAAAAAGGCAAGGCGGTCTTCACCCGTTTTCGCCATGATGCTTTCGGCCAAATTGGTTGCGGTCAGCGGACCCGTGGCGATGATGACGGGGCGATCTGCGGGAATGATATCGACACGCTCGCGCACGATTTCAACATTTGGATTATTTTCCAGATGCTTGGTGACGGTTTCTGAGAAAACATCCCGATCAACCGCGAGCGCCGATCCCGCCGGAACCTTCGCGACTTCAGCCGCCTGCATGATGAGCGACCCCAGATCGCGCATTTCCTGATGCAGCAGGCCCACGGCGTTGTTTTCCGCATCATCGGAACGAAAGCTGTTTGAGCATACCAGTTCGGCAAGGCCATCGGTCTGGTGCGCTGGCGTCATGTCGCCCGAACCGCGCATTTCCGAAAGCTTCACCCGCATTCCGCGCTGCGCCAATTGCCAAGCCGCCTCGCACCCTGCCAAGCCGCCACCGATAATTTGAACGTCATATGATTTGGTCATGTGGCGCGGCTATCAAAAATCTTTGACGCTGCACAGGTAAAAGCGGCAAGATGGACTATGGGATTTACGCTTAACCTTGCCGAAGACCGCACGATCACCCGGCCAACGCTGGCCCCGCCGCCGTCCGACGCGCATAAATATAGCCGGGGCCATGCGATGGTCTGGAGCGGGCCGCCGCTTCGAACGGGCGCATCGCGCTTGGCGGCGCAGGCGGCTTTGGCGGTCGGGGCAGGGCTGGTGACGATCATCGGCGATCGCGCGGCGCTTGTGGAACAGGCCGCGCATGTCACCGCGATCATGCTGCGTGCGGCGGACGATATGTTGGCCTGTATCGACCACCGCGTGACGGCGCTCGCCATTGGGCCGGGGGCAGGGGCGGGCATATCGGATATTGTCTGTGCTCTGCTGAAGCGCGATATACCGATGGTGCTGGATGCGGACGCCATCACCGTGTTCGCGGGCGATCCTGCGCGGCTTTTCCAACATCTCGGCGCAAATGACGTCATTACCCCACATGCCGGCGAATTTGCCCGGCTGTTTCCCGATATCGATCTCGCCGATCGCGCGGCGGCAGCATATACTGCGGCGCGGCGGTCGGGGGCGGTGGTTCTGTTGAAGGGTCCGCACACCCACATCGCCGCGCCCGACGGGCGTGTCGCCGTCAACCGCCATGCATCGCCATGGCTGGCAACCGCGGGGTCGGGCGATGTGCTGACCGGCCTGATCTGCGGATTGATGGCGCAAGGCATATCCGCCTTTGACGCCGCCTGCATAGCTGCGTGGTTGCATGGCGACATCGGCGTGCGTGCGGGGCCAGGGCTGACCGCGGATAAGATGATGGACCATATTCCACTTGTCTTGCGCGGTTGTTTGCACGATGAATCGGCGGATGACACAGGATCTCGCACATAAACGCCCATATCTGTTGGCCAGCCTGATCGCCGGGATAAGCTTTCCGGCAACATGGCTATTTCTGCCGCTTGAGGGCGGATTGATCGCGCTCGTCTGGAAAATGGCGGCCGTCGGCTTGCTGGTGCCCTTTGCGCTGCACCGGCATCATGTGGGGGAATTCGTGCCGCTGGCCATCATATTGGCCTTTTATGCGCTGGGTGACGGTTTGATTGAATTCAGCATGGTTGCAGGCGCATTGGCCTTTGCCGCCGGTCATCTGGTCGCCATCTGGCTGTATTTCCGGCACAGGCGTGTGGGACCGACGTTCAGCCAGAAACTGCTCGCAATTGTCATTTTCCTGCTGACGCCGGTGATTGCTTATGGCCTTCCGCCGACCACCGACGAAGCGGTTCAGGTTGCGGCCTATAGCGTCATTTTGGCCGCGATGGCGGCGATGGCGTGGAGCAGCAATTTTCCCCGTTACCGTGTCGGGTTCGGCGCGGTTTTGTTTGTCATTTCGGACTTGCTGATATTCGCGGAGCTTGGTCCGCTCGCAAATTCGAAGGTGTCGGGCATCGCGATCTGGTATCTCTATTATTTCGGCGTGTTGATGATTTCCGTCGGCGTGGCGCAGACCTTGGTCAAACGCGGGCATTATCCGGCCGGAGAGGAATGAACGGGCGGTCTGCCGCGGCGGGCCGTCGATGGACTTATATTCCACCGGCGGATCTGCTTCGGCATTGGCATCTTGTTCGGCATCGCCATCGTCAAAACCCGCGGATTCTTCAGTAAGTAGAAGCGCAGCCCGTACCCGTTCCCGCGCGCCAATGTCGCTATGCGGCAAGGCATCGTCGAACAGATAATCCCACATTTCCTCCGCGCTGACCCCGTCGTCGACCAGTTGTAGAAAAAGGTCAAAGCGCGATGCGACCGCCATCACCTCTTCCAACGTCCGTGCCGGATTGACGCGGTCGAGCAGGGTCAGGGACAGCTTCGTATTTTGCCGTGTATATGTGGTGATGCCGTCTTCGCGCACCCACCGGGCCTCTTCGCCCTTGATCGCGGCGGTCATCAGCCGGTCGGCAATGATGCGCCGCGCAATGATTAACGCCGCTTCCCATCCCAGATTGAACACATATCCGGCCGTGGTGCGGCGCAGCGCGTACCCGCCGCTCACGCTCATCCCCACCGCGCGCGCCGCATCGGCAACCACGCCATTGTCGGCCAAATGCGCCAAAAAAGCCGCCTGCCGCCCCGCGCTCCAACCATCGGCACGCGATTGGTAGCGCAGATACGCAGCAGCAGGCAGCCGCGCGTCGGCGTCATGGTGGAGCGAGGAGGGGGGAGGGGTGTCGTCGGGGCTGTGGTCCATGTCTCTTTCCTTCAAAAGACAGGATATAACCTATTTGGTTATTTGTAGGAAAGCGGATGTTGTGGCAGTTCGCTATCCGGTGGAGAGGGTTGATATTGCGCGCTGCTTTATGATATTCCGTTGACATGAAAATCGTCCAAATATCCTTGCCCGACGATCTGGCGCGCGATGCAGCGCAGGCGGGATTGCTCGATCCGGCGCAGATGGAGGCATTACTGCGCGCATCGCTCAAGCAATTGGACAATGAACCTTCATCCGCCAGAGCGATGACGCGCGCGGCGACGTTAACGAGCGCGCCCGCCTTTGCCGCAATCTGGAACAATCCCGAAGATTCAGTCTACGATGCCATTTGATCCCGTTGGGCTGGGTTTTGCCGACATCATATTGGTACCATTTCCGTTTACCGACCAAAGTAGCAGCAAGAAGCGCCCGGCGGTTATTCTCAGCACTGCGCGCTACAATGCGGAACGGCCAGACTTCATCATCATGGCGATCACAAGCCAGGTCAGGGAACACAGCAGTTTTGGTGATTCAGTGGTTGTCGAATGGGAAGCGGCGGGCTTGCTGAAGCCTTCGGCAATAAAGCCAGTCATTGCCACTATTGAGCAACGTTTAACGATTAAACATTTGGGCAGACTTGAAGACGACGACATTGCTTCATTGAAACAGGTTTTAGGCGATATTATTGACCTGCGCGCACTTGGAGAGGGCCGTATTTAAGGGTTTTGCGCATGGTGCAGCAAATCGGACTTCATGATGGCAGGGCGCGCCGAAGGGTCGCGATAAGTTGTTCACAAAAATCTTCCGGTTCGTCAGCCTTCCACATCACCGTGGTACAATGATTGGTATCAAAATGCGTGCCGTGCTCGTCAAATTTGTACTTTTCGCAAATATATAGCACCGGCTTTCCTAAACCTTCCGCATAACCTGCTTCCCAATATGCGCCGGGATTGTCGTGCGTAAGATCCGCGATGACGAAATTTGCGTCCCGAATACGCATGCGCATAATGCTGTCGATATTACCAGGGACGGCAATATCGCGCATGTCCACTAACTCGTATCCTAACTTATTTATGGCAGGTTTGAGGTGGTTTCGCGTGATATCTTCAAGGGGTTCTTCATCGAACTTCATTGCGAGAAAACCGTAGCCTGCTGTCTGTCCTCCCGTTCGTTCAGATTGATAAATTTCCCATCCGTCGAGTGTTAAGCCGATGTCAAACGCGTCGCGGCCTCCAATGGTGATCGCGCCGCTAAATTTGAGTTGTCCGCGCGCATCTAACTCACGAATCAGTTCGACAGCGTCTTCCCGCGACGTTGCGCCAATTTCCGCAGAAAATGACGGCGGCAAAGAATTGAGTTTTTCGCCCGTTTTTTGAGTGTGATCGCCTATATATCTGAGAATTGATAAGGCGACTTGAGCGGGTGTGGGCAAGCTGATCTTGCCAGCGATCACGTCTTTATAAACCTCTATAGAAAGATATAACTCAGACGAGCTTCCCTGATTTAGCCTGATCCAACGGCTTAATGTTGCGCGTACGCGCCGCGTTGTCTGTTCGGTGTTTAGTTTAAGTTCGACTAGATTTTTATCGACGATAAAATGGCCGCAAACAGGGCAGCAAAAATCTACAATGCCTGACTTCTCTATAGGCTTGCGTTTCAAAGAAAAGCCATCGGCAGAGAGACAAACTGCGCAATTCATCAAAGGTCAGTGTCTCCTTCCACGGCGGCGGGCGAAGTTGCCTCGCCATCCCCCTCATCATCACTCTCGTCAATCTTCGCTGCGCCGACAACATGTTCATTGTCGCCAACGTTGAACAAACGCACGCCTGCGGTGCCGCGGCCAAGGACGCGTAAGCTGTCCAGTGGCATACGGATCAGCTTTGCCTGGTCGGTGACGAGCATCAACTGATCACCCTTGGTTGCGGGGAAGCTGGCGACAACGGGGCCGTTACGTTCGATATTGTCGATATTGGTGATACCCTGACCACCACGACCGGTGCGGCGATATCCATAAGCCGACGACAATTTGCCATAGCCATTGGCGCAGACGGTCAGGATGAACTGTTCACGCTCCGCCATCTCCGCGATGCGTTCCGCGGATATTGTGGGTTCGCCTTCCTTCTCCGGCTTCCATGGGGCAAAGCGCAGATAATCTTCGCGCTCTTCAGGCGTGGTGCCCACGCGCTGAAGGATGGATAGCGAGATAACCTCGTCACCCTTTGCAAGCTTCATGGCGCGAACGCCGGTGGACGCGCGGCTTTGGAATTCGCGAATGTCGTCGGCGGCAAAGCGGATCGCCTTACCGTTGCGGCTGGCCAGCAAGACGTCGTCTTCGGGGCTTAACAATGCGACGCCGATCAGCTTGTCATCGGCATCTTCGCCTTCAAACTTCATGGCGATTTTGCCGTTGCTTGGGACATTGGCAAATGCGTCCATGCTGTTGCGGCGGGCATAGCCCTTGGCCGTGGCAAAGACGACGCTGAGGCCGCCCCATTCGGCTTCGTCCTCAGGCAGCGTCAAAACGTTGGAAATGACTTCGCCTTCGCCGAGTGGCAGCAGGTTGACCATGGGCCGACCGCGGGTCGATGGGCCGCCTTCGGGCAGCTTCCAAACTTTTAGGCGATAGACCTTACCGATGTTTGAGAAGAACAATACGGGTGTGTGCGTGCTGGTGACGAACAGTTCGGTAACGGCATCTTCGTCCTTGGTCGCCATACCCGCGCGGCCCTTGCCGCCGCGGTTCTGGGCGCGGAAAGCCGCCAATGCGGTGCGTTTGATATAGCCGCCATGGGTGACGGTGACGACCATGTCCTCACGCTCCATAAGGTCTTCGTCATCAAGGCCATCCCAGCTGGCGGTGATTTCGCACAAGCGGGGCGTCGAAAATTCGGCGTCAATGGCGACCAGCTCTTCACGCAGAACCGCGTACAGCTTTACGCGGTCGCCCAAAATTGCGAGATATTCTGCGATGCTCTCTGCAAGCCCCTGAAGTTCCTTGCCAATTTCATCGCGGCCAAGTGCCGTCAGACGGTGCAGGCGCAGTTCGAGAATGGCGCGCACCTGAAGCTCTGACAATTGGTAGCTGTCGCCTGTTATTTCGGTTTCAACGGCTTCCACCAATTTGATGTACGACGCGATTTCGGCGATTGGCCATTTGCGTGCGATCAACGCGGCGCGCGCCTCGGCCGGGCTGGCCGAACCGCGAATGATGCGGACGACTTCGTCCAAATTGGTGACGGCAACGACAAGCCCAAGCAACAAATGCGCACGTTCGCGCGCTTTGTTCAGTTCGAACTTGGTTCTGCGGGTGATGACCTCTTCACGGAAGCGGATGAATGCCTCAATGATGTCGCGCAGGTTGAGGACCTCGGGCCGTCCGCCGCGAATGGCGAGCATATTGGCCGGGAAGCTCGATTGCGCCTGTGTATGGCGCCACAATTGGTTGAGCACCACATCTGGGGTCGCATCACGCTTCAGATCGATGACGATGCGCACGCCCTTGCGGCTGGATTCGTCGCGAATGTCGGACACGCCCTCAATGCGCTTGTCCTTGGCGGCTTCGGCGATTTTTTCGACCAAAGCGGATTTGCCGACCTGGAACGGAATGCTGGTCAGGACGATAGAGCGACGATCGCCTTTTCCTTCCTCAATCTCGTGGCGGGCGCGCTGCATGATCGAGCCCTTGCCTTCGCGATAGGCCGAACGTGCGCCGCCGGTGCCAAGGATCAATGGCCCAGTGGGGAAATCAGGGGCAGGGACGATCTCGATCAGCTCATCAATAGAGATGGCCGGATTATCGATATAGGCCAGGCAGGCCTTGATCACTTCGCCAAGATTATGTGGCGGGATGTTGGTGGCCATACCGACGGCGATACCGCCAGCGCCGTTGACCAACAGGTTGGGGAAGCGTGCAGGCAAAACCTGCGGTTCTTCGCGGCTGCCGTCATAATTGGGCTGGAAATCGACGGTGTCTTTGTCGAGATCATCCAACAGCGCGTTGGCGACCTTGTTCAACCGTGCTTCGGTGTACTGCATCGATGCTGGCGGATCAGGGTCCATCGACCCGAAGTTACCCTGACCATCGATCAATGGCACGCGCATCGACCAATCTTGCGTCATACGGGCAAGGGCGTCGTAAATCGCGCTGTCGCCATGCGGGTGATATTTACCCATGACATCGCCGACAATCTTTGCCGATTTGCGATAGGGTCGGCCCGCGACAAAGCCGCCTTCCTGGCTTGCGAACAATATGCGGCGGTGAACGGGTTTCAGGCCGTCACGCACGTCGGGCAGGGCGCGGGATACAATGACCGACATCGCATAATCGAGGTAGCTCGACTTCATTTCATCGACGATGTCGACGGGCGAAATGTCCGATGGTTCCATTGTAACTATGTCGTCGCTCACAGCGCGAAAATCCTTATATTTTTTGGGTCACTAAGCCATAGACCCTAGTCGGTCATATGGCCACAAGCGAC
>CAZCXQ010000032.1:7783-15274 GCA_964502655.1 uncultured Sphingorhabdus sp. | reverse complement strand
ACAGCACGAACAGATAGTCTGACAAACGGTTGATGTAGTTCAACGCTTGCGGATTTATCGAAACGTCCAGCGATGCCGCAACCAGCGCCCGTTCGGCACGGCGTGAAATGGCGCGCGCCATATGCATATGCGCTGCTGCCAAGCTGCCGCCGGGCAAAATGAAACTGGTCAACGGCGGAAGCTGCTCGTTGGCTTTATCAATAGCCGCCTCAAGCCATTCAACTTGAGATGCCACAATCCGCAATTCCATCGGCGATGGTTCAAAGCTTTCGCCGGGCGTTGCGATATCGGCACCCAGATCAAACAGATCGTTCTGGATACGCCGCAATTCAGCGACCAAAGGCGTTTCGCCCTCATCCGCTGCCAACATCTGAAGCGCTACGCCGAGCGCGCTGTTGGTTTCATCGACTTCGCCAATGGCGTGCAAGCGCGCGTTGGTCTTGGACACGCGCGAGCCATCGACGAGGCCAGTGGTCCCGTCGTCACCGGTGCGTGTATAAATCTTGTTCAGCTTGACCATGTTTGACGCCGCCCGCTTATTGCGAGCCGGCGACCAAGACGAGCACAGCCAGCAATACGATAGTAATGGCCTGCCATTTGACGCGGGCGAACATCATCTTGTTCTGCACGGTGAGCGATTTGGGCAGGCCCGCCTCGTCAACATCTGCTGGTCGCAAATTGGCGAACGCATGAAGGCCACGGATAAGTGCAAATGCCACGGCACCAGCCGCGCCAATGGTGAGGAGAACCAACAAAATAGTCATCGGGAGAAATCCTTGTCCGGGGCCAATACCCCGCTGCGTCTATTTAGGCGTGGGATAACGAGATTCCAAGCGGTAGCGTTCCCTGACGCAAATTATTAATAAGTCCATCGCCGCATTCACCCGCCAACCGCCGGTCCGACAGCGCAGGTGACGATTTGCTCTTCGCCAGCTTTTCACCGCTCGCGTCCACCAACAGCGGATGGTGCCAATATATGGGTTCAGGCAAATTCAAGAGTTTCTGCAGCAGTCTGTGTATGGCGGTATATCCGAAAAGGTCTTGGCCACGCACGACATGCGACACGCCATCGGCGGCATCGTCGATCGTTGCGGCCAGATGATAGGATGCGGGTGCGTCTTTGCGCCACAGAACAACATCGCCAAATGCCATTGGGTCAGCAAATTGCGGTCCAGCCGCCAAATCCATCCAACCCAACAGCCCCGACCGCGCAACCGCTTTGGCCATATCAATCCGCAGGCTGTGTGGCACGGAAGGGTCAATGTCGCTGTCCCGGCACGTTCCGGGATAATGGGGGCCATCCGGACCATGCGGCACTGGTTTATGTTTCAGCGCATGGGCAATATCGCTTCGTGTACAGACGCAACGGTATAGCAGCCCGTCCGCGATCAACCGGTCACGCGCCGCTTCATATCTTACAATGTTCTGCGATTGAAATTGCACAGCGCCGTCATGATGAAGCCCAAGCCAGTCCATATCCGACATGATCGCCGCGACATGCTCGGCACGGCTACGTGTTCCGTCAATATCTTCAATCCGCAGATGGAACTGACCATCGAAAGCACGCGCAAAATCATGTGCGCATAATGCCGAAAAGGCATGCCCCAGATGCAATCGTCCATTGGGACTCGGCGCGAACCGCGTCACCACTGCGCCATCACATTGCGGCAGCGCAGGCAGATGTTGCTTCAAAAAGTCATCCGCACGCAAAAAACATATCCCCAAATAATACCATATACAGTGTGTTTGCCCTCTTGACGTCACCATATGTGCAAATAGGTTGATGACTGTCAGATTGCTGTAACGTTGATACGCTTAAAGCATGTATGACATAAAGGGAGTAGGGTTCGACTTATGTTGCATACCGGAACTTTCGAAGCAGCGGGCCGGGCAAGGCACCCGGAAAACTGCCCGGCATTGGTGCTCAACGCCGATTACACGCCGTTGAGCTATTATCCATTAAGCTTATGGCCGTGGCAAACCGCCATTAAGGCGGTGTTCCTCGACAAGGTCGACATCGTTTCCAACTATGATCGGCATGTCCATAGCCCAAGGCTGGATATGAAAATCCCGTCGGTCATCGCCCTGCGCCAATATGTGAAGCCATCGGAATATCCTGCATTCACCCGCTTCAACCTATTCCTGCGTGACAAATTTGAATGCCAATATTGCGGATCGGGCGACAATCTAACCTTTGACCATATCGTTCCGCGCCGTTTGGGCGGCATCACCAGCTGGGAAAATGTCACCACGGCCTGCCTACACTGCAACCTGAAAAAAGGTGGCCGCACACCACAGCAAGCGCATATGCAGCTGAACATGGCCGCGATCCGCCCCACCAGTTGGCAATTGCAAGACAGGGGCCGGGCTTTCCCGCCAAACCATCTGCACGAAACATGGCATGACTGGTTGTATTGGGATATTGAGCTGCAGAGTTAAGCTTAGTCAGTAACCGTCAGCGCAGGAACCGCGCGCGCGGCATCTTCAGGTGTAATGCCCGGCGGTGGTGCAGCAGCGATACGTTCTTCGCCGCGCATAACGCGTCCGGCCCGTTTGATAGCGTCGCGCAGGCGTGGATATACGCCGCAACGGCACAGGTTCGTGATGGCCGCGTCGATTTCTTCATCGGTTGGGTTGTTGCTTTTCTTAAGCAACACTGCGCCCGCCATAATGATACCCGGAATGCAAAAGCCGCATTGCGGCACATTGCTGGCGACAAATGCCTGTTGCAGCGGATGGCTACGATCACGGCTGAGGCCTTCGATTGTCGTGACAAAACGTCCTTCGGCTTCGGCAATCGTGACCAGGCAGGACCGTATTGCCTCCCCGTCGACTTCCACAATGCACGCGCCGCAATCGCCATTGCCGCAACCATATTTCGTTCCGGTCAAGTTTGACGCATCACGCAAAGCCCACAAAAGCGGGGTTTGCGGATCCATTTTATACTGGACCGGGCGATCATTGACGGTGAATTTGGTCATGCAGCCCCATTATAGCCATGCTGAACCTGTTTCAGCATCTTATTTGCGACCCTGAAACAAGGCCCCCAACGGATAACCGAATTCAGTGAGGACGGAGTGATTAATCCCGCCAGCTTTTATCGATCTGGTCAACCTTGCGTACCATTGCGTCAAATTCAACGCGGCCCGAACCGCCGGGGGGCGATGCCATATACAGGTCGCGCTGGTGCACCGCGATGACTTCAGGCGGCACCATGATTGGTTTGCCCATTTGCATTGTCGCAACTTGTTGCTCGCACGCCCGCTGCAACGCCCAATATCGCACAAATGCATCCGGCAATGTCTTGCCCATCACGACAGGACCGTGATTTTTCAGCATCAATATCCGCTTATCGCCCAGATTTTGGACCAATCTCGTACCTTCTTCCTCACGCACGGTCACGCCTTCGAAATCATGGTAAGCCAGTTGCCCCGCAAAGTTGCAGGCGTAGAAATTGACTGGCTGCAATCCGCCCTCAAGACTGCACACAGCAACCGTGGCAGTTGTGTGGGTATGGATGATGGCATGGGCATCGGGCAAAGTGCGATGGAACAGGCTATGCTGGACAAAGCCCGCCTTATTAACGTGCCATGGGTTATCGGCATCGATCTTATTACCATCAATGTCGATCTTGATCAGGCTAGACGCGGTAATTTCACCGAAGTGCATGCCATAAGGATTGATCAGAAACGCGCCATCTTCGTCCGGCACTTTCACGGTGATGTGGTTGAAAATCAACTCGTCCCAGCCGAACATTGAAAAAATACGGTAACAGGCAGCAAGCTCCTGACGCGCGGTCCATTCGGCTTCGCTATATTTGCTGTTCGATTTCAATTGGGTTGCCATGCGCGCTCTCCTGCTCATTCGTTGCGTTGCATTATGAAACGAACAAAGCGCGAGGGCAAGGGGTTGGGCGCAGCAGAAAGGCCGACGGATGTTCTCCGCCGGCCCTATGCTAAAAACACAGACGTTTTAGAAACCGAGCTTGTCGAGCCCAACCTTCACACCCGCAAAATAATATCGGCCAATTATGCTGACCGGATAATCCAACGATGCCACTGCGGGCTTTTCATCGAATAGATTATTCACACCGGCATAAAAAGTGAAACGGTTATCGTCGGTCGTAAACTGAAGTCGCAAATCATGCTCCCACTTTTCTTTGAAGAAGAAATAGCGGGGATCGGAAATATCCGGATTTGCCTCCAGCTGCTCTGTCGTGAACCGGCGGGTCTTGCTGAAATAGCTCACTCCGTAATTGACCGCAAAATTGTCGATCGACCATGTCAGGTCGGCGCTACCAATCCATTTCGGTGAAAACGCCTCCCCACGATCATCGTCAAGCTCAGCGCCCGGTGTGGGCGTGAATTGCAAGCTATCAAGATAGCCGCCGTTCAGACGCACATTGATCCGGCCAGCGGTTGGGCTAATCGCAAAATTGTAGTTCATCGTAAAATCAGCACCCGATGTGCTGAATTGCGCGACGTTGGCAGGACCGACCAGATAGTCGCTGACATATCCTGTCGCGGGATCACGGCTGATGTTCGCACAGAAGCTGTTGTCGAGCGTTGGCTGGTCAACACATAAATCCACAAGATCTTGCGCCGATGCCGTGCTAATCGCATTGCGCAGCTTTATGTCATACCAGTCAAAAGTCGCCGTAAATCCGGGTAAGAAGCTGGGCCGGAATACCACACCCGCAGTCCATGTGCGGGCTTCTTCTTCAGCCAGCAATGGGTTGCCCCCGCTACGACCAGGCAGGCTAACCGTAGCGGTCGGATCGCTGGTCGGGCTGAATGTGCCCGGGTTTACACCCAATGCGGTCAGCACCGCTGTACAGTTTGCTTGGCGGAAGCTTGTGCCTTCTGGAATGTTTACAGGATCGCATGGGTCATCGATAAATGCGAAGGTCCCGTTTTGTGGCGCAAACAGCTCGGTCACGTTCGGCGCACGGACGGCTTCCGAATAGGTCGCACGGAACGATAGGTCGCGGACAGGCGCATAAGTGCCGTCCACTTTCCACGTCGTTGTGTTGCCTATAGTGGAATAGTCCGAGAAGCGGATTGCCGCCCCAAATTGCAGCAAATGCGCAAACGGCACTTCACGCAACACAGGGACGTTCAATTCCGCAAAGGCTTCCTTGACATCGAACGAACCACGCTCTGGCAGAATTTGCGCGATATCGGCAAGGGCACCTGCCTGAAGCAGTGGATCGGAGATAAAGTTACTCTTCTCCTTGCGATATTCACCGCCCAAGGCGAAGCCAACCGGACCACCGGGAAGTTCAAAAAGCTGGCCAAAGTCGCCCGAAAGCGAACCAGACAGCACCTGATGGCTAACCTTTGAAAAGTTGGCGAGGTCTGCGTTCACAAATCCAAGTGCCGCGGCACTTGCAACATTTTCGCCGAAGACGTTCAATGGAACACATCCGCTGCCCGACCCGGGCGTGAAGGTTGTTGCAGCATCACCGAAATTGGGGTCGTTGACCGTCGCATTTGGATCCAGCGACGAACGGCACACAATATTGCCATTTGGAACGCCCGTTAAAAATGCACCTTGGTCAACCGCATCCAGCGCCGCGAAATAGCGATCTGTGATGCGATAGTTGGTGCTGAGAAAATCGGTTTCGGTTTCGCCATAGACATAGGAAATTTCGTACCGCGCATTGGCGCTAATTTGTCCATCGACACCCAGCACGCCGCGCAACGTCTGGCGCTTGGCAAATTCGCCACGTACGCCGAGGTCGAAGTTATCGCGTGAAACAAGGACCCCATCGGGCAAGGTGCCCGCTGGCAAACCAAAGGCGCCGTTAACTGCATCAGGCACAATGGCTGAACGGACATTCGCTGGAATGAAAGGATTATCTGCAGCCACATAAGTGTAGAAGTCGAACGACGGCTGCGCGATCGAGAACGCTTCAATCCGCGTGTATTTGCCTTCTGCAAAGATCCGGAAGGCATCGCTAAATTTATAGCTGCCGAGGAAGTTCACATTATGCTTTTCCGTGCGCCCCTGAATATCGCCTTGGTACGCGGCAATAGGGGTACTGCTGCCGCCTTGAACCAGACCGCCCGATTGCGGAAGAAACCGGCCCAAGTCAAACACGCTGCCGCTCCCTGTGAAATCAGGGGTCAGATCGCCATCTACATCAATCGCGCCGTCACGTGAGCTGTCCGCATAACGCAAATCATTTAACAGGATCCGGTCGAACACGTTAGGATCATCGGGGAAGTCCGCTGGGTTACGCACAAGACTAAATGTGCTTGCGGGATCGCCGCCACGTCGTCGGGCAAAGCCTGTTACGCGGTCATTGGCATCATATTCATAGGACACAGCAATATTACCGCGATCATCGGCAAAGTTGGTACCTGCGGTGATCGAACCATAGCGGTTGGCAGCGTCACCATATTTCGAAATGCCCATTTGGCCGCGCGCGCTGATGCCTTCAAAATCGCGTTTCAGTACAAAGTTTACGACACCTGAGACACCGTCTGCCCCATAAATGGCAGACACGCCGCCTGTCAGGATATCGATGCGATCAATCAAGTCGCTTGGAATAGTACTGATGTCGACCGACGCGGAACCCGACACACCCGCAATATGACGCCGTCCGTTCACCAGAACCAGCGTCCGGTCAGTGCCCAAATTGCGCAAATTGAGCAAATTGATGCCCACCGCACCAAAGCCGGCATTTGACCCGGACGAATCGCGGTTGGTGGTCGACCCAACAAGTGCAGCGCTTTGAACCAGTAAGTCTGTTAGGTTCGTTCGGCCCGACTGTTCAATATTCTCTGAGCTAAAAGACGTTACAGGGTTTGGCGAGTCGGCTTCAGGCCGTGCAATACGCGAGCCTGTGACAATAATGGCTTCACCTCCCGTCGCGTCAGACCCATCGGCAGACACGGTTTCTTCCGCGGGGTCTACGGGGGTTTCCTGCGCCCACGCAGCAGCTGGCATCGACGCCACCAAGATTGCGGCGACGGACACGGAAGGACCAAAGTTGCGCCGCAGCGCCGATGTTTTCGTCATGAGATTTTCCTAAGAACAAATGTATCGCGACTTGCCGCCACGCCTGATTGGGCGAAGGAGACCATTGTTGCGAATTCCTCTGGTCCCAAGGCGAAAAATCAGGGGATTTATGTTTTGTTCCGGGATTTTGAAAATAATGGACGTTTGTAGCATACGGGCATCAGTCGACGACATTTGTCCGGCGAAATGCGCCAGTGTCGCTAATAAAAGCGCCATTTTCGCTTGATATTTAGGGGCGACCTAGTTAGGGGCCACGTCAACACGCCGCCTGTAAACGCGGCGATTTTCGTTTTTAGCCTTTCAAAGTGGCCGTTTTAAGCCATTTTGCCGATTCGATCCGGAGTTGAGTTTTTTATGCAGATCATGGTTCGCGACAATAATGTTGATCAAGCCCTACGCGCACTTAAGAAAAAGCTGCAGCGTGAAGGCGTGTATCGCGAAATGAAGCTGCGTCGTCACTTCGAA
>CAZCXQ010000032.1:5569-7773 GCA_964502655.1 uncultured Sphingorhabdus sp. | reverse complement strand
GTTCGTCGTGCCCGCAAGATGGAGCGCAAGCAGCAGGAACGTGACGGCGCGAAATAAGCGTCTGCGACCCGCAACAAGGAAGGCGCCTTTTACGGCGCTTTTTTTGTGTCTGGAATCACTGCTAGTTTCTGCTAGTCACCGCGCATCTTAGCCAACAGGAAATGTGTATGTCCGTAACTGCCGTCCCGATTCTTCCGCTCAAAAAAGGCACGATGACCAAATATTGGGCCGCGATTGCGCTCGTGCTGGCTGCCGGTGGCGGCTTGGCATATTGGGGCACAACCGACGTGCGGCAGGAATATGGCGATATCGTCACCACGCCGTCAGGATTGCGTTACAAGATTATCCAAACCGGCGAAGGCAAATCGCCAACGGACAATGATGTTGTGCTCGTCAGCTACACAGGCATGTTGAAAGACGGCACGGTTTTCGACCAAAATCCTCAGGCCGGCTTCCCAGTTACCGGCGTTGTTCCCGGCTTTTCAGAAGGCCTTAAAATCATGCAGCGCGGCGGCAAATATCGCCTGTGGATCCCGGCCGAGCTTGGCTATGGCCCCGAAGATCAGCGCAATCCGCAAACCGGCCAAGTCGCCATCCCCGGCGGTAGCGAACTGACCTTTGATGTCGAATTGTTAGAGTTCAAATCACGCGCAGAAATCGAAGCCATGCAAAAGCAAATGCAGGAAATGCAGAAGCAGCAAGGTGGACAGGCCAACGGCGCACCGCAGGGCCTACCTCCCGAAATCCAGGCACAAATTGATGCACAGATGCGGGCCCAACAGGGGCAATAATACCGCACCGAACGCACCCAATAGCGGCGGATTCTATCGGGAATTGAATATTATAGCCCGCGATTAAGCGTGAGCTGAGTTCATTGAAAGACAGTTGTCAGCTTGGCAGCCCGCGCTTAGGGTGTCGTTTGCAAACGGTTATGACCGGAAAGTTCCAACGTTGAGCATCACCAGTATCGTCGCAATCGCGCTTTTATCGGGGGCCCCGCAGTCCCCGCCTTTATCAAATCCAGTTATTGCAATGGAAATTGCTGGCGCACCCACAGCAGCGCCTGAGCAGGGTACCGCAGCCGCTGCTCCGCCATCCACAGACGGAGCAGAGGGCCCGTCGCAATCTTTGGATACACAAACGCCCGTCGGACCCGTTACACCTGCTGCGGCCGAAAAGGCCATAATCGTTGTTACCGCAAATCAGGGCCCCCCGAAAGGCGACCCGATTGCGGTCGTGAACGAAGTCTCGTTCGGCGCGGTACAGTCGGTCGATAAAGCCATTATTGCACCGGTCGCGCACGGCTATCGAGATGGATTACCTGCCCCGATCCGCGACGGCATGCATAATGTTTTAAACAACTTGGACGAACCCATCGTCTTTGTAAATTTTCTGCTCCAGCTCAAGATTGGCAAGGCCGCTGAAACCGTTAGTCGATTTGCCATCAATTCAACCATCGGCGTTGCCGGACTTTTTGATGTCGCCAAAAAGTCTCCAATCAACCTACCACGCCGTCCAAATGGCCTCGCAGACACATTGGGATATTATGGCGTCGGTCCTGGCCCCTATTTATTTCTGCCTGTATTCGGGTCCACAACGGTTCGTGATCTTCTCGGACGCGTCGTTGATCTTTCGCTTTTACCAGCAGCAGTTGGCAAGCCGTTTACCAATCCAATTGTCTCGGCAGCCAAAGGCACGCTTTCCTCGATTGACGATCGTGTCGAAAATGATGTGATTCTGACGCGGGTGCAGGAAAGCGGGAACCCCTACGCGGCGATGCGCGAATATTATCTGATGAAACGCCAGGCAGAGATTGATGTTCTTAAAGGCAAACGATCCGATGCGACCATAGACCTCAACGAACTAGAGTTTCTAGATTCACTACCAGCGCCCACGAATGCGCCGGCCAAACAGCCGCCCGCAGCCAAACCCCAATAATAAGCGCCGCGGCACCGCTACTCTAAAGCGTGGCGAAAAACACGATCGTTGCAACGGCCATAACCCCCGTCGCCAACCATCCGGTAATGGTTGCACGGCGTCCCAATGTCAGCCGCCCCATCGCGCGCGGGTTGCGCACGATGAGCATCATCATGACCATTAACGGCGCGGCAAGCACACCGTTCACGACAGCGGCCCAATATAGCGCACGCGCGGGGTCAATGCCGACATATTGCAACGACACGCCAAGCAAGGTTGTCACGGCT
>CAZCXQ010000032.1:0-5559 GCA_964502655.1 uncultured Sphingorhabdus sp. | reverse complement strand
GTCCCGTAAAACAGGCGGGCCTTGGTTGGCTTGGCATCAAGGCTTCCCGCTATACCAAACATTTCCGTCACGGCATAAGCCGCTGACCCTGCAAGCACCGGCACCGCAAGCAAGCCCGTTCCGATGATACCCAGCGCGAATAACGCAAAGGCAAAATTTCCGGCAATGGGCCGCAATGCTTCGGCCGCCTGCGCCGACGTTTCGATATCGCGGATGCCATTGGCATGCAGCGTCGCCGCCGTTGCAAATACGATGGCTAGCGACACGATCGAGCTGAACGCCATACCGGTCAGCGTATCGATCCGAATGCGCTTTAATTCAGGTCCAGCGTCCTTGGGCGTGATGCACAGCGGTTTTGCCTTATGCCGCTTCTGCTCCTCAATCTCTTGTCCCGCCTGCCAGAAAAACAAATAAGGGCTAATGGTGGTCCCCAATATCGCGACGACAGCAGTGGCGTAAGCGCCGGTCCATTCAATGCGCGGAACAACCAGCGAGGTCAGCGCCTCTCCCCAAGGCACCTGCGCCACAACGACCACAGCAACATAGGCAAAGAGCGATAGCGTCGCCCATTTGAGCACCGACGCATAGCGCTCATAGGATAGCGCCACTTCAACGATGATGCAGAAAACCCCGAACAATAACGTATACAAACCTATTGGCCCACCGATGAGCAGCGCGACGGCAGCCCCCATCGCGGCCAAATCAGCGCCGAGATTAACGATATTGGCAATCAGCAGCAGCCCGACCATGAGCACCAGCAAGGGCCGGGGGTAATGTCGGCGCATATTGCGCGCGATACCTGCACCGGTAACCCGCCCGATTTCAGCCGCGACTTCTTGAATGGCGACCATCAACGGGAAGCTGAACAAAAACGTCCAGCTCAAACCATAACCAAATTGCGCGCCAACTTGGCTGTGCGTGCCGATCCCCGATGGGTCGTCATCCGCAGCGCCAGTTACCAGGCCGGGACCGAGGCGTGAGAGGAAGCTGGTGCTCGGTTTTTCATCGGTTCGCATTGCGGCCGATAACAGGCCCACATGACGTCAATGTCAACAATGCTATATGATGCGGAAAGTTGAAGGCTGCTGAAAGTCTAGCCCGCCTTTTCCAGCAACCCCTCGTCCTTGATCCGCTTCTGCCAATAAGCAGGGGCCAGTTGATGGACATTGTTGCCGTCGCTGTCGACCGCGACGGTGACGGGGAAGTCCTGCACTTCAAATTCGTAGATTGCTTCCATGCCCAGATCTTCGAAACCGACGACCTTGCTGCCCTTAATCGCGCGCGCCACCAAATAGGCGGCACCGCCAACGGCCATAAGATATGCGCTCTTATGCTTGGCGATGGCTTGTGTTGCCGCGGGACCGCGTTCCGCCTTGCCGACGCATGCCAGCAAACCCTGCTCAAGCATCATGTCCATGAACTTGTCCATGCGTGTAGCCGTCGTCGGCCCAGCGGGGCCAACAATTTCTTCACCCACCGGATCGACTGGGCCGACATAATAAATCATCCGTCCTTTAAAGCTGACGGGCAGTTCTTCGCCTTTCGCCAGCATGTCGGCGATGCGCTTATGTGCGGCATCTCGCCCGGTCAGCATCTTACCGTTTAACAACAAACGGTCGCCCTGTTTCCAGCTGGCAACCGTTTCTGGGGTCAGCGCGTCCAAATCCACGCGGATCGCGGCTGTATCGGGTTTCCAGTCTACATTCGGCCATTCGTCCAGCTTCGGCGCCTCCAGATAGGCAGGGCCCGACCCGTTCAGCGTGAAATGTGCATGACGCGTCGCCGCGCAATTGGGAATCATCGCAACCGGCTTACCCGCAGCATGACATGGTGCGTCCATGATTTTCACATCAAGGATCGTGGAAAGCCCGCCAAGCCCCTGCGCGCCGATACCCAACGCATTGACCTTGTCAAAAATCTCAATGCGCATCGCCTCAATATCATTTTGTGGACCGCGTGCTTTTAGCGGCCCCATGTCGATAGGCTCCATCAACGCTTGCTTGGCCAACAAGACGCAATGTTCCGCGGTCCCGCCGATGCCAATGCCCAGCATTCCGGGCGGGCACCAGCCAGCCCCCATTTGCGGCAACATTTCAACGACCCAATCAACGATATTGTCTGACGGGTTCATCATCTTGAACTTTGACTTGTTCTCGCTGCCGCCGCCCTTTGCCGCGACATCCACCGAAACTTTCGAACCGGCGACCATTTCGACATGCAGGACACAGGGCGTGTTATCTTTGGTGTTACGCCGCGTGAAAGCAGGGTCTGCCAATACCGAGGCGCGCAGTTTGTTGTCAGGGTGCAGATAGGCACGGCGCACGCCTTCGTCGATCACCTCCTGCAGCGACGCCGACGTGTCATCAAGCCGGCAATCCATTCCCCATTTGACGAAGACATTGACGATGCCCGTGTCCTGACAAATGGGTCGATGGCCCTCTGCGCACATCCGGCTGTTGGTTAGGATTTGCGCGATTGCATCTTTCGCCGCAGGTGACTGTTCGGCCGTATATGCATCACCCAATGCCCGGATATAATCCATCGGGTGGAAATAGCTGATATATTGCAGCGCGTCGGCAACGCTATCAATCAAATCAGCTGTGCGGATCGTTACGGTCATACATGTGTCCTGTGGCAATGTTAATGTGATTGCCCATAGCGCGGAGCGAAGGCGATTCAAGCGTGATAACGGGGCTGCAAGATCACGAACGATGGGTCTTGTTCATATGAAGTTAAACTTCATTCATCTGGCGTTAAACTAAAATATTTTTATTTATCTTCAGTACATCTGAAATATCAAACAAGCGTGCGATAAGATGACTTCATGCTAAAGACCAACTGAAAGTCTCACAAATTTTATATTATAATTTCGAAACACAAACTCTATTTGGTGGTTTCAGTTCAGGATGCTGATTGTCGAGCCCGATACTGGGCACGATAAAAACATCTCTGAAATTTTTGAAACGAGATGGAGATAACTATGTTACGCAATTTAACCGCATCAAGCTTGTTGGTGCTCGCCTCGGCTTCAGCGATGGCACAATCCGGCCCGATGGATACGGCAAACGCACCGCAGGACCCAACATCGGTTGGACCAGCAACGACGCCGACGCCTGCCACTCCGGCAGAGCCGAGCTGGTCGCCGCCCCGTTCTGAAACCCAGCCTGTTAACGAAAATCCCTCAGCCCCAACGCCTGAGCCAAAAGAGGTAACTGTTCGGAAACTCGTAGACGCAGAATTTCCGACCTATGACACCAATAAGGATGACGAGCTCGAATCCGCCGAATTCCGTAAATGGATATTGGCGCTCCATGATGCAGCCAGCGGTACAAATGCTGCAAAGGATCCGGCCGCAAAAGCAAAATGGGCGAATGCCGCCTTTACCACAGCTGACACCGACAAAAGCAAAAAGGTCTCTAAAGCAGAAATGAATGCGTTCCTGCTGGGATGATTCCTTCTCCCCTGGGCCGATCGAATCCTAATTGGATATAGACGGTCATCTTGCCGGGTTCGGACATGTTCCGGACCCGGTTTTTTTGTGAGAAATTGTCAAATTCCAGATAGGTCCAATTTGAGTGTATAAAAATAGGTGCAGAGCGATTTTCCATCTTGCGCACATACAAACACTTAGGACGTCCACGCGTCGCTACCTTTCGCCCGCCGACAACTGCGATGAATGGAATCAGAATAGCGACGAATTGATTGGTTAATTTTCGATTTACCCCCTTGCGTCTTAAAATGAATAAGGCACTATAGGTAGCGGTTGGCCATAGGGGGCATCACCACAATTTGTGCTTTCAGCTTCAGATAGTGATTCTGTTGTTGGGAGGATTTTTCCCGTCGATAAGCTGGGGACAAGTGAAAATATACCCCCTGAAGTGGTCAAAAAATGCTAACAGGGAGTTTCGCGCCCTGAGTCGAACAATATGGGAACACGCGTTCCCGACAGATATTTTGACTGGTCGCTGGTCGCCGGGAAACCGGCATCCAGTTTCGGGTCGCCGCAATGGATGGAGCAACAGGTTAAATGGATTTCAGGGATGCAGGCCAAGGGGCCGACGATATGACCGCAATGATGACTGATATGCTTGAAAAAGTTGCTACTGAGGCTGCTAAGGTTGAGGCCGAGACCAAGCCGGCTGACGATAAGAAAGCGGTGTCGAGCAAATCCGTCGACGAACGCCGTTTCAACGTTGTGACGGATTCGTCGCGCGACGCCCTGCTGACCGAATTTGGCAAGGACACGCTGCAGGACCGTTATTTGTTGCCGGGCGAAAGCTATCAGGACCTGTTTGCCCGTGTTGCGTCGGCATATGCGGATGATCAGGATCATGCGCAGCGGCTCTATGACTATATCTCGCGGCTTTGGTTCATGCCGGCAACGCCCGTGCTGTCCAACGGCGGAACGGGCCGTGGCCTCCCGATCAGCTGCTATCTGAACAGCGTCGACGACAGCTTGGAAGGCATCGTCAACACATGGAACGAAAACGTCTGGCTCGCATCACGCGGCGGCGGCATTGGGACCTATTGGGGCAATGTGCGCGGCATTGGCGAGCCTGTGGGCCTCAACGGCAAGACGAGCGGCATCATTCCGTTTGTCCGCGTTATGGACAGCCTTACGCTCGCCATTTCGCAAGGTTCGCTGCGTCGTGGTTCGGCCGCGTGCTATCTCGATGTCAGCCATCCTGAAATCGAAGAGTTCCTTGAAATCCGCAAGCCATCGGGCGACTTCAACCGCAAGGCGCTGAACTTGCACCATGGCGTGTTGCTGTCGGACGAATTCATGGAAGCCGTCCGCGCTGGTGAAGAATTCAACCTGCGTTCGCCCAAAACCGGCGAAGTGCGCAGCACGGTTGATGCGCGCTCGCTGTTCCAAAAGCTGGTGGAAACCCGCCTTGCGACGGGCGAGCCTTATATCATCTTCAGCGACACCGTGAACAACGCAATGCCCAAGCATCACCGCGATCTTGGGCTGAAAGTGTCGACGTCCAATCTTTGCAGCGAAATTACCTTGCCCACGGGTCGCGACCATTTGGGTAATGACCGTACTGCGGTCTGCTGTCTGTCGTCGCTCAATCTCGAAACTTGGGATGAGTGGAACGGCGACAAGCGCTTCATCGAAGACGTCATGCGCATGCTCGACAACGTGCTTCAGGACTTTATCGACCGCGCGCCGGATGAAATGTCGCGTGCCAAATATTCGGCAGGTCGCGAACGTTCGGTTGGTTTGGGCGTTATGGGCTATCACAGCTTCCTGCAGTCACGCGGCGTTGGCTTTGAAAGCGCGCTTGCCAAATCTTGGAATATGAAGTTCTTCAAACATATCCGGGCGCAGGTTGATGAGGCGTCGATGATGCTCGCCAATGAGCGGGGGGCCTGCCCTGATGCTGAGGAAATGGGCGTTATGGAGCGCTTTTCCTGCAAAATGGCGATTGCGCCGACCGCGTCGATTTCGATCATTTGCGGCGGCACGAGCGCGTGTATTGAGCCGATTCCGGCGAATATTTACACGCACAAGACGCTTTCGGGCAGCTTCATCGTGAAGAATCCGTATCTGGA